>JAISZQ010000040.1 GCA_031269165.1 Spirochaetaceae bacterium | reverse complement strand
AGACTTAAAAAACAGTTGTTTATAATACTCTCTATTTTTTAAGCAATACCGTAACTCGTTATCCTATAAGGCATTAGCAGTTCATAAATCTATTGCAATATAACAACTTGGGCCATTTTTGGCCATTTTGGGTAACATTTTCTATTTGAGGCATAGCCCATTTTCGGTAACATTTTTGATGAGGCAACGCGGGGCCTTGACTTTTTGTCAGGGATGGCCGATAATGGATTCAGGCTGTGGGAAACCCCCGCTCGCCTTTGTACGCCCTGCGGTATATGTTATATCGCCGGGCTCTTTTATTTTATTGAGTATGTTATTTAAATCTTTTTGATGTAGTGATATAGAGTATTTTCTATTGCCCTTTTGAACGACTACATCAATAAAGGTCTTAAATCCTTCTGTTGTGCTTTTCTTAAACGATTTTACAAAATACCATGTTGCGGGGCCATCTTGAATAACAATATCCGGGTTATTAAGCGTTTGCGCCATAGCCCCCAGATAGCCTGTTCTTTCCTTATCCGCTAGTTTTTGAAATTGATTTTTGCTGATTAAGACTGTCCCCAGAACGGTCTCGGCTTTTTCAGCGTCCCCGAATAATGCGAGATAGTTTTCTCTTGTATATTCTACCCGGTCAACTTCTTCTTTTGGGTTTGCGAGGTTTTTCTTTAAGCAGCCTTTTATTTCATCTACTATTCCGTTCTTGTCCATTTCCCCATTATCGGCACGTTTCGTCGAGTAAAGGATGCGGGGGCTGCATATTCCCGCAAGAAGTCGTTCTCTTGGTACAAGTCGGTCATCGAGAGCAACGGGGAGAAGGTGTAAGGGATAGTTGAACGTGCCTGTACGAGCGGGCGCGTTCGATAAGGGCTGTTATGGATCGATAACTAAGGGAAACACAAGGAACTGCGGATTGCGCGGAGTTTTGTGGATAACGCGGATTTGCACGGATTTAGTCCGCTTGTCATTGCGAGCGAAGCGAAGCAATCCAGGGTGAAAGCTTTCCCCGGCTGGATTGCTTCGCCGCTTCGCGTCTCGCAATGACGAGGGGCGTGCTCCCCCTCGAAGGATGGGGGGGGGGGTATCTACAACCCTCAACGTCCTGTTTCGGGTTTCCGGCCGGGGCGTACTCAGTCCTGCGTCCATCCGTGGACGCTGAGCAAACCCTACGGGTTTGCTTAAGGTACGCCCACCAAACCCACGCTTGCGTGGGTCACCATGCACCGCATGGTTTTGTCCCCGTTGAAGGGGGTAGCGGAGGCCGGCTCAAACCCTCGCGGGGTATACCCGCGAGGGTTTTTCCTTGCGGTGATTCGGGGGCGTTACGGGGGTGGTAAACCCCCGTTGAAGGGGGTAGCGTAGGGCGTAGACCGTAGCGAGGGGGAAGACTTTCCCCCATAATAATCACAAAACTTTGAAAAATAATCGCGTTTTTCTCATTTTTTTCACCAATTTTTCACGAATCACTTGACAGACTTGCGCGGGCTCGTGTAAAATACTGATTTGTGTAGTTGTCTATAAAGCAGTAGGAGTGATAATGGAAGCGACAGGCGCGAAGGTGTTGAAAAACCGGAAGTATGTGGGGCAGGATTACAGCGATGTGATGGAAATGCCCGACCTTATTGATATTCAAACGAGATCGTATGAGCGGTTTTTGCAGGCGGAGAAGATTGCCGGGAAGGGCGACGTGTTGTTGCAGGGGCTGGAGGAGGCGTTTCGTGTGTCGTTTCCGATCAAGAGTCCGAGCGAGGACATGGTGCTGGATTACGAATACTACACGCTTGACCCGCCCAAGTTCAACGAGATGGAGAGCAAGCAGAAGGGGCTCACCTACGCGGTGTCGCTCAAGGCGCGGATCAATCTGATCTTTCAGGCAACGGGCGAGATCCGGCAGAAGGACATTTACTTTGGCGATATTCCGTTGATGACCGACCGGGGGACGTTTGTCGTCAATGGGGCCGAGCGTGTCGTTGTTTCGCAGATTCACCGGTCGCCGGGGGTTATTTTTTGCCACGAGAAGGGCGTTTTTTCGTCACGGATCATCCCGTACCGGGGGTCGTGGCTGGAGTTCGAGATTGATCAGAAGCGGGAGTTGCTTTACACGAAGGTTGACCGGAAAAAACGTATTCTGGGCACAATATTCCTCCGGGCCATCGGGTTCAATTCCCGCTCGGAGATCGTGAGGGCGTTCCACAAGACGAAGATGATTGTGATAGAGGACAGTCGGGAATGCCGTGAGGCGGTTACCAATGCGGTTTTGGCGGCTCCGGTTATGGTGAAAAGCGAGCACGGCGGGAACAAGGTGCTCTATCCGGTTGGCGAGAAGCTCTATCCGCATACGGTCAGCGAGTTTATGACAAACGAGGTGCGCGAGATTGAGGTGGTGGATTTTGAGGCGGAGGGGTCGCTCAAGTCTGAGATGATTTTCGCCTGTTTCGACCGCGAGAAGATCAAGTTTCCCTCGAGCGCGGGGGGGCCGGAGGGTATGGGCGAGCCGACGCGGGAAGACGCGCTTTCCGCCGTGTACAGTGTGATGCAGCCCGGCGAGTCGATCACGCTTGAGGCGGCGGAAAAGGACCTGATGAGCATGTTCTTTTCGACGCGCCGCTATGACCTCGGCAAGGTGGGCCGTTACAAGCTGAATAAGAAGTTTGATTTTAATCCGCCGCTTGAGGACTTTGTCCTTACTAAGGAAGACATTATCGCAACGATGCGGTTCCTGCTCAAGGTGTATGACGGCGAGGAGTACGCCGACGACATCGACCATCTGGGGAATCGGCGGGTGCGGTCGGTGGGCGAGCTTATGGCGAACACGATGAAGACGGCGTTTAGCCGCATGGAACGTATCGCCAAGGAGCGGATGAGTATCAAGGAAACGGACACGATCAAGCCGCAGGACTTGATTTCGATTAAGCCGATTGTCGCGGCGATCAAGGAATTTTTTGGTTCCAGCCAGCTTTCCCAGTTCATGGATCAGGTGAACCCGCTCGCCGAGCTTACCCACAAGCGCCGCCTTAACGCGCTTGGCCCCGGTGGTCTTTCCCGCGACCGGGCCGGGTTTGAGGTGCGCGATGTTCACTATACGCACTATGGCCGGATGTGCCCGATAGAAACGCCGGAAGGTCCGAACATCGGCCTTATTGTGAGCCTTGCCAACTACACCCGCGTCAACGAGTACGGGTTTCTGGAGACGCCCTACCGCAAGGTGGTGAACGGCGTGGCCACCGGCGAGGTCGAGTATCTTTCCGCGATAGACGAGGATCGCTACTACATCGCGCAGGCATCGGCCCGGCTCAAGCGGGGCGGTCAGTTTGTGGATGAACAGGTGTCGTGCCGCCGTCAGGGGGATTATACGACGCGCACTCCGCCGGACATTCAGTACATGGACGTGTCGCCCAAGCAGGTGATCTCCGTGTCGGCCTCGCTCATTCCATTTCTGGAGCATGACGACGCGAACCGCGCGTTGATGGGTAGCAATATGCAACGTCAGGCGGTGCCGCTCGTGTTTCCGGAGGCCCCGCGCGTGGGAACCGGCATGGAGGGCAAGTGCGCCTACGATTCGGGCGTGCTCCTCAAGGCGCGGCGCGGCGGTACGGTTGTCCGGGTCGTTTCCGGCGAGATCGAGATTCAGAGCGACGAGGATGCTTCAACGACCGATCTCTACCACTTGGTGAAGTTTCAGCGGACGAACCAAGACACCTGCTATAACCAGCGGCCCCTCGTCTGTGAAGGCGAGAAGGTGGTGAAGGGCCAGGTGATTGCCGACGGGCCGGCGACGGATTCGGGCGAACTTGCCTTGGGCCGGAATGTTCTCGTCGGGTTCATGCCGTGGAACGGGTACAACTATGAGGACTCGATTCTCATCTCCGAACGCGTGGTGCGGGACGATATTTTCACATCTATCCATATCAAGGAATTTTCCACCGAGGTGCGGGAAACGAAACTCGGCCCGGAGAAGATCACCCGCGACATTCCAAACGCCTCGGAAAAAGTGCTGGACAACCTCGATGCGGAGGGCATCATCTATGTCGGCGCGAAGGTGAAGGCGGGCGACATTCTGGTCGGCAAGGTGACGCCCAAGAGCGAGACCGAGACGACGCCGGAATTCAAGCTGTTAAACGCCATTTTCGGCGAGAAGGCAAAAGAGGTACGCGACTCGTCGTTGAAAGCGCCCCACGGCGTGGACGGCACGGTCATCGACATTCAGCGGCTTAAACGTTCCGAGGGCGACGACCTCAACCCCGGCGTGGAGGAAATGGTCAAAGTCCTCATCGCGGTAAAACGCAAACTCCGCGAGGGCGACAAGATGGCCGGTCGGCACGGCAACAAAGGCGTGGTGGCCCGCATCTTGCCCGAAGAGGATATGCCCTACATGGAAGACGGTACGCCGCTTGACCTCTGCCTCACCCCGATGGGTGTTCCCTCCCGTATGAACATCGGCCAGCTTCTGGAGACGGAGCTTGGCTGGGCGGCCTCGACCCTCGGCGAGTGGTATTCGTCGCCGGTATTCCAGTCCCCGTCAACCGAACAGATCTCGGAAAAACTTGCCGAAGCCGGTTTGCCGGTTACATCCAAAACGATTTTACGTGACGGCAAGACGGGCGATGCGTTTGTGAACGAAGTGTTTTGCGGTGTGATTTACTTCTTGAAACTGCACCACCTTGTTGACGACAAGATGCACGCCCGCTCAACCGGCCCCTACTCGCTCGTGACCCAGCAGCCCCTCGGCGGCAAGGCCCAATTCGGCGGCCAGCGTTTGGGCGAGATGGAAGTGTGGGCACTGGAAGCCTACGGCGCGGCAAACACCTTGCAGGAACTCTTAACGATCAAGTCGGACGATATGACGGGCCGATCGAAGGTGTACGAGGCCATCGTGAAAGGCGAACCTTCGACCTCCGCCGGTGTCCCCGAATCGTTCAACGTCCTCGTGCAGGAATTGCGCGGCCTTGCCCTCGACATGACGATCTACGATAACAAGGGCAAACAGATCCCGCTCACCGAACGCGACGAGGAACTTATCAACAAGAGCGCGTCCAACTTTTAGCGTTTGCGTATAAAACCGGGCCATTAGCTCAGTTGGTTAGAGCAGTGGACTCATAATCCATTGGTCCTAGGTTCAAGTCCTAGATGGCCCAAAAAAAGCCCGCCGTTTGGCGGGCTTTTTTTATCGGGAGGGACTTGTCCCCGCCATCTAGGACTTGAAGGGTTTGCTTGACAAAGAGAAAAATATTGGCTATGCTAAAAAATATGGGTTACTGGACTGATTTAAGTATAGAATTCGCAAATCAACGGAATTATTTGGACGAATTGTTCAAAATTTATCCGACGGTCCCCGAAGGAATACGGGATATTGATGAACATCAATGGCGTCATATTGAAAATAGTTTTACCGCCCGCGATAATATCAGCCTCGTTACTCATCTGCTCCATTTAGACCTTTTTCCCATTAAAGACTCCTATGTGGCATACCTCAAAAGAGACCCGGACGCGATACAGAGAAACCCTAATACCATAAATAGATTATGCGGCAGATTATATGAAATGGGGTTGGATAAAATATTTGAAAAATGCTCGGAGCCAAAAGAAACAAATCGGCAAATTGCCCCATTGTTTAAACGTTGGCTTTCCAATGGCGGACTTGGCATAAAACCGGTTGGGATTAACGATTTTCAAAACAACGAGGAAAATGCCGTTTTAGACGCATCGGATGCGGAAATGAAATGTTGGTGCGCCAAACATTTGCAGTATTCCCGCGATAAGGGTTTGGATTTTGTTGCAAGGTTCAATAAGAAATATGTGATTGGAGAAGCAAAATTCTTGACCGATTTTGGGGGCCATCAATACGCGCAATTTGCCGATGCGATTAGTACGATAACGAATGCGTCTGTTCAGGCAATTACTATTGCGATACTGGATGGCGTAGTGTATATTAAAGCAAACAACAAGATGTACCGAGATATTACAACGACATATTCAAATTGTAATATTTTAAGTGCTTTAGTGTTGCGTGAATTTCTTTACTCAATTTAGGAGTTCATTATGGAATTATATTACCCGGGGAAAAAAACGGTGAGGGAAATTCTTGAAAACACGCCTTGTTGTGAATTGTATGGAAAAATATCAACAGAAAATATTTTGATAAAAGGAGAAAATATCAGTGTATTGCAAACATTAAGGGAACATTACGCTCATAAAATAGATTTAATATATATTGATCCGCCGTTTTCAACCAGCACGACATTTACTATTGGGGAAAAACGGGTAAGCACCATAAGTATGAGCCATGATGACGAAGTGGCGTATAGTGATAAATTAAAAGGGATTGATTTTATCGAATTTATTCGTGAAAGACTCATTATTGCGCGGGAATTGCTTTCAGACGCGGGTTCAATGTATTTGCATATTGACTATAAAATCGGTCATTATATTAAAATCATTATGGATGAAATCTTTGGAATTGAGAATTTTAGAAATGATATAACGAGAATAAAATGTAATCCTAAAAACTTTTACCGTAAGGCGTACGGAAACATAAAAGATATGATATTATTTTATTCAAAAACGAAAGATGTCATTTGGAATGATCCAAAGTTGCCATTTAATGAGAATGACAAAGAAAAATTATTCAAGAAAATTGATAAAAATGGAAGGGCGTATACAACAATACCCTTACACGCTCCGGGCGAAACAAAAGATGGGGCAACATCGGGGTTGTTTAAAGGCTTAAAGCCTCCTAAAGGGCGGCATTGGCGCTGTGATCCCCGACAATTGGAGGAGTTGGATTCTGCTGGTTTAATAGAATGGTCGTCAAACGGCAATCCCCGGAAAATAATATATGCGGATGAAAAAGACGGAAAAAAAATACAGGATATATGGGAATTTAAAGATTATCAATATCCTGATTATCCGACAGAAAAAAACCTTGATTTATTAAGAACCATTATCTCAGCATCTTCAAATGAAAAAAGTGTTGTCATGGACTTCTTTTGCGGTTCAGGGACTACATTAATAGCCGCACAAGAATTAAATAGAAACTGGATAGGCATTGATAAATCGGAACAGGCAATAAAAATAACAAAAAAGAAATTAAATGAATTAGAAAAAACTTTTTCTTCTCATTGTGAGTATTCATATTTAGAAATGAAAGATAATTATGAAATAGAAATATTGAATGAAAAAGACACGGGCAAAATGCGCCGCTTCGCATAACGGCTCGTTATGCTTCGCCACCTTCGGTGGTCAGGTCTTCGCGACGGCTCCGGCCTTGACGCGGCCCTGAAAAACCCGAGTCGGCGCAGGGTTTTTTCAGGGCAAATCGCCAGGGAAGGCGATTTAGCGGAAACCCCGGCCCGGAGCGAACAAACAGGGACGTTTGTGAGCGGAGGAAAAGGAACAAGGGTTTCCGGCTTAAAGAAATGCGGAGTAACCCTAAAGAGTAGCCGTCTGAACTTGCCGCCAATCGTAAAATCAACACCAAATAGGCATCGATAATAAAATGAGCCTGTTCCAAAACCCAGCAAAAGGGAGAAAGCACCCCCCCCCCCAAAGTTTCGGCTACGGGGGATTATTTTTCTGTAAGTGTGAGTGAAGGGTAAATTTTTGCAGGCAGTGTGTGG
>JAISZQ010000008.1 GCA_031269165.1 Spirochaetaceae bacterium | reverse complement strand
AGTTTCGGAACAAGCGGGGCGTAGGCAAGAAGCAGGGCGAAGCCCTGCGACTGTTTGCCCGCCCCGCCCGAAACTCCAGAAGCGGGCAAAGCCCGCGACCGAATCACAGCGGAGGGTTGCGTCTCGCAGGGTTTTTGAACAGGCTCTTACTAAATGGGACGAAAGATGAAAACGTCATGCCGCAAAGTTACCGTGGTAAAGATGAACAGAGTCCGATAAAAAAATACGGGTTGACGGCGGTGCAAATTTGGTATATTATGGTAGGAAATGAGTATCGATTTTACCAAGAGGCGTGTCGGGGCGGCGGTTCCGTTGGGGGCGTTGCGCGGGAAAGACAGTGTTGGGGTAGGCGAATATCCTGACCTTGCCGAGTTTGCCGGGCTGTGCGCGAAGTCCGGGGTGACGCTTATCCAGTTATTGCCGGTCAACGATACCGGGTACGAGAGTTCGCCGTACAGTTCGATTTCGGCGTTTGCGCTCAACCCGCTCTACATCAAGATCGGCGCGATCCCCGAAGCGGCAGCGTTTCGGGCGGAGATTGACGCGCTGGGGAAACGCTTTGAAAAATATGAGCGGTTTGACTACTACGAGATAACCGGGGCAAAGATAAGGCTCCTCCGCGCGATTTTTGACGCGAACAAGGAGGCGATTGTCCTGTCGGCGGCTCCTGCGGGGGTGCTGGGCACGTGGATCGGGCACAACGGCTGGGTGAAGGGTTACGCGGTGTACCGCCGTCTCAAAGATGCCAACGGGCAGAGGGGTTGGAAGGATTGGAACAAGGCGGATCGTAACGGCGGCGGCACGAGTGTTGAGGCGGCATGGGCGGATCCCGCATTTCGGGAGGATCATCTCTTCTGGGCGTGGCTCCAAGTGATTGCCGACCAGCAATTTTCGGCGGCGGCGAAGGCTGTGGCGGACGCGGGGATTCTGCTTGAAGGCGACATCCCGATCCTCATGAACGAGGATTCCGCCGACGTGTGGGAATATCCTGAGATTTTTAACCGGGATCTTTCGGCGGGTGCGCCGCCCGATATGTATGCGCCGGACGGGCAAAACTGGGGCTTTCCCACCTACAACTGGGAACATCAGGAGGAAGACGGCTATGCGTGGTGGAAGAAGCGGCTTGAAACGGCCTCAAAGTACTATAACGCCTACCGCATCGACCATGTTTTGGGGTTTTTCAGGATTTGGGCATCAAGTTGTGCCGATGTGGGCGCGAAACTGGGTCGATTCATTCCGTACATTCCGGTAAAGACCGCCGATTTAACGAAACTCAAGTTTGACGAGGGCCGGATTCGCTGGCTTTCCCGGCCTCATATCCGAACGGACGAGGTTTGGGATGCGGTCGGCGGTTCGCGGGAAGAGGCGCAACGGATCTTGGACACCGTGCTTGACCGGATCGGTAGCGAAGAGTTGTGGCTTTTCAAGGATTGCATCCACGGTGAAAAGGATATTGCCGCGTTACCCATTTCAAGCCATGCCCGCGATTGTCTTCTCCATGCGTGGAGCGACCGGCTCTTTCTCGAATACCGCCGGGGCGCGTACTTTCCCACGTGGTCATACCGCGAAACCCGCGCATGGGCTTCGTTGTCGGACGATGAAAAGGCCGGGCTCGAGGCGTTGTTGCGGGAAAGGGACAAGCGTTCAGAACTGCTCTGGGAACAGGAGGGCCGGAAACTGCTCGAAACGCTCACCCGTTCGACCACGATGCTTGCCTGCGCGGAAGATTTGGGCGCGGTGCCCGACTGCGTGCCGAAAACGCTTGCCGCCTTGAACATTCTCGGCCTTCGCGTTGTCCGCTGGACCCGCCAATGGGAACAAGGAGGCCAGCCGTACATTCCGTTCGAGGATTACCCTGAGTTGTCTGTCTGCACCCCGGCCGTCCACGACAGCTCCACCCTCCGCGAATGGTGGGACACGGAAGCCGATCAGAACGCCTTTGTCGCATTCATCGGCGCGCCTTCCCTCCCCCGCGTCTACAACCCCGGAACCGCCCGTACCCTGTTGCGCAAAGTCGCCGGGGCCGCCTCCCGCTTCCGCGTCTTCCAGATCCAAGACCTGTTGCACCTCTCGTCCCGCTGGTACGCCAACGACCCTTCGACAGAACGGGTCAACATTCCCGGCACCTACAGCGCGTTCAACTGGACGTGGCGGCTTCCCGCACCCATAGCCACGCTTGCCCAAGACGACGAATTTCTCAACGGTGTTCGGGAACTTGCGGCCATTCAGCCGACAGGGAAAGCGGCACAAGGGACCGGCAATTAAACGAAGGTTGTTCCAATATTATCCATTCGCGTAACGCGCGGGCTATGGCCTCACACGGGACCAGTTTTCAACATCGAAAATATTGTCATGCACATGGAGCCATTCGCCCGGCCTGATGGTGAAGGTGGTCTTCGCGTGTTTGCGGATTTGCCAAAGATGGGTGCTCGTTATCGTTACGCCCTGTTCTTTGGCGGGGACAAGGGGGGTTCCCGTGAACGGATTGCGGGGAGGGGAGGCTACAACTCCACCCTGAGTCGCCAACATGGGCACGTCCGCATTGGTCATAAACGTATGGTCAACGGACAACGATTCTCCCTCTAGAGCGGGCGCGTTAAAATCTTTTTGGAGCAACATCGCCCAGTACCATTCCAGTCTGTCACGGTTTGGCAGCCTTTTCGCGTCTTTTTGCACGGCAACATCGAAACCGTGGTCGGCAACGATGATAATTCTCGTATTGTCGTACACGCCGTTTTCTTTCAGAAAGGCAAACCATTTGCCCAAAAGAATGAAGGCCGCCATATTCGCGTGAAATTGTTCTTCGTTGGCAAAAGGCCCGGACCCCTTGTCGGTAACGACCGTAGCCGGTTCATAAGACGGTGCTTGAAAAAATGCGGAATCATGGGTTAATTCGTTGTTGAGTATGATAAAATGACGGCCTTCTTCCGAAACGGCGGTGATCTCAGGCAGAACGGCAAGCGCGGTGTAATTGTTTATGGTTGTCGTGGACACAAGATGCGTCGGGTCAGGCAACAAGTAATCGCCGTTATCATAGCAGAAGTTTCTCGCCGGCAGGGGAACAAATTTGAAAAAAGAAAATCGGATAAGGCCTGGCTCAAGGAGCGGGGAATAGTGCTTCAGGTTCAAACCGGGACGGGCCGCAAGATAATAATCCGTATAACGGCCGGTGATGTTTTTCACGTTGATGCCGGGCTCGCCATCGTAAAGCCGGGCGTTCTCAAGCGGCTGATTGCTCACGGTAACGCTAAAGCCGTTTTCGGCAAAAAGTTTCGGCAACACCATCATGGCTTGGTCGTATTTTTCCGCAAGGGGCATATCGCGGTTCTTTTGCATTTCAAGCGGCGTATACTCGTAGCCGCCGTAAAGTCCCGGCGCGCCGATGAGTGTATGTGAACCGAAAGAGACCGTGTTGGGGTAATAGGTAAATCCCGCAAACGAGTCCAACAATGCAGGCTTTTCGGAAAAGATAAAGGGAACGTAGCCGGATATGCCCCGGTCAAGCATGATAACCAGCACGTTTTGCCCAGTTTTGGAAAAGGTGTAGACTTTTTCCGGTTCTCCGTATGCGGAGGCTGTTCTTTCTTTCGGCGGGAGTTTCGCGTATTCGCCCGCGATTTTGAAAACGTTCAGTCCGCCCAGCAGGAGGAACGCAATCACCGTGATGTTTTGCAGGATGGCGATAAACTGCCTTTTCCGGCGGGATAACAAGAAGAGGACGAGGCCCGCCGTCAAAACCTGTGCCAGCGTGTTCGCCACGGTCATGGTCATTGATGACCGCACGTCGTTTGAGAAGTGCAGGTCAGGCGTGAGAAAGCCGTAATACTCTTGAAACACAAACGTGTTCACGACGGCGAGATAACAGAATACCGTCATGCACACGGTCAGTGCGGGCCGTACCGTTTTGGGGCATATCGCGTAGAGGCACAGTGCCCAAAAGAGGAAAATCCCGGCGGACTGCGCCAGCGTCAAGCCAATAAACGGCAACGGCGACGTGTACGGGTCAAGAAAGGAAAACTCAGCCACGGACGACGCAATGAGCGTGGACGGCGTTACCAGTCCCGCAAGCAGAAAGAGTGCCAGTGCCGAAAAGACAAACGTCCTCGTTTCACCTGTCGCCAGGATTCGGCGGGTGTTGCGGGGGCCGGTCCCTACAGTCCTCAACATCCTGTTTCGGACTTCCGGGCCGGGGTGCGCTCTATTTTGCGTCCATCCGTGGACGCTTGGGACGCACCCACAAAACCCACGCTTGCGTGGGTCACCATGCACCGCATGGTTTTGTCCCGCTGAGGGGGGTAGTGAAGGACCGCAGGGCCGGAACGAGGGGGAGACTTCCCCCCAACTGAATCGCTATTTTCCATTATCCATTTACTATTGAGGCTGTTCCAAAACCCCACGAGGTTTTTTCCTCGCAGTGATTCGGGGGCGTTACGGGGGTGGTACCCTACAGCCCTCAGCGTCCTGCTTCGGACTTTCGGGCCGGGGCGTACTCAGTAATGCATCCGTCCGTGGACGCTTGGGGTACGCCCACAAAACCATGCACCGCATGGTTTTGTCCCCGTTGAAGGAGGTAGCGGAGGGCGGCTCAAATTTTGAGCTTAGCCCGAAGCGAGGGGGAGACTTCCCCTTTATGTTTGGTTTTGGAACAGGCTCTATTATCCATTTCCCCTTTTCAATTCCCCGACGGGGTGGGGTCATCGGCGTATTTCTCGTATAACTCGTTGAATGTGTCGGCGACCGTGAGCATGACGTCTACCAAATCAGGATCGAACTGGGTGCCTTTGGATTCCAGTATCTTTTTCACCGCCACCTCGTGCGTGAACGGCGGCTTGTAACAGCGTTTCATGCGAAGCGCGTCGTATACGTCGGCAAGTGAGACAATTCGCGCCGCAAGGGGAATTGTGTCGCCGCTCAGTTGATAGGGGTAGCCTGTGCCGTTCCACTTCTCGTGGTGCGCGACCGCAATCTCCCGCGCCATCGGGTTCGGGTAGGTTGACAGAATGAACGCGCCGTTGATGGTGTGCTCCTTCATCACGCCCCACTCAAAATCCGAGAGCGGGCCCGCTTTGTTCAAGATGTCGTCCGGGGTACCAATCTTGCCGACATCGTGCATCGCCGCGAGAAAGCCGATGTTGTCGATGAAGTCCGCGTCAACAATGTCATAGCCGGGCCGATTTCTCAGTACACGGGCCAGCGTCTCTGAATAATAGTTGACCCGGACGATGTGCTGGCCGGTGTCGTTGTCCTTGAGTTTGGACGCCTCCAGCAAACTCATGAACACGCCCCGGAGGAGATGCCGCATCTCTTCCGTCACATCGTCAAACATGACCCCAAATTCGACCGGGACATGATTGTCAAGGCTCGTCGGAAAAATATAGACGCGGGTTTCGACCGTTGTCCGCTCCCGGCTCTTGATATACGCCTTGCCCTTCCACGAATAACTGTTCGTACCCTTCAAGATAATTTCGCGGATATTCTTTATGTCGTCTATCTTGAAATACTTCCCAAACGTATTGATAAACTGGCAACCCTCGATTTTCGGGGTGCTGTGGAAAAGATGCTTGCAAGCCTTATTCGCAAAAGAAATATAAAACTCCGGAGTCATGATAAGGACGGGAAACACACAGGTGTGAAATACTTTCTTCGATAAAGGAAAATTCTCTTGGACAGAGGCAACCCATGCGTCCCTATCGGCGGATGAGTCGAGAGAAATGTCGTTCGGTTCCGCCCCATCCGGTTCCGCATCCAACGGTTCGGCTTCTTCGGGGATAAACTCCTCGATCTCCTCGAGCGTTTCGATCTCTTCAACGATCTCAGGTTCCCGTGCCTCCGGGCCCTGACTTTCGGGCGCATCGGCCCCTACAATTTCTGCCATTTTTCCTCAGCGTCACTTTTCCTGATGTAAAGCGGAACAGAAAGTTCCCCGTCCCATTTCATTCTATCACCTTTTGCTAAAAAGCGCAACATATTCCGCGCCTGTCCCCGCGAAAAATACGGGTCCACGGAAAGGCGTTTCTCGTGCTTCTCCATCAGCAAGCCGGACAAGACCCCGCGCAATTTATCGGCATCCGGCCCGGTAAGCAAAATCTCCTCCTCAATCTCCACCTCTTCACTGCCGCCACGCAACATCGGCACGAGAGCGTCCGGCTGCACGTCAAGATAATCCGTTACCCGTTCTCCACCCCGATACACGGCAGTATAAAACTGTTGCCGCCTACTGTCAATGGCGGGAACCACCATCTTTCTTGCTACGGTCCTCGTCCCATCCGCCTCCCCGTCCATAAACGGCAGGGCCATACAGTCCAGCGTGGGAATAGACACCGCCGTGGCCCCGTGTGCCGCCGCGATTCCCTTGACGGCCGCAAACCCGACACGTATCCCCGTCCACGACCCCGGCCCCCGCATACACGCCGCAAGGTCAAGAGCGATGGGCTTTACCCCGGCGGTCTTCAACAGATTATCCATCACCGACAGAAGAAGCCCCGAATGTTTTCCCCCCGCGTCCACCTCCAGCGAGACAACGCCGCCGTCCCATTGCAACGCCGCCGATAGCACCGGCCCGGAGGTGTCTAGACAAAATATATTCATGATGGTAGTATAGCACAGTCGCGAGATTAGCTCATTTGGATAGAGCGTCGCCCTCCGGAGGCGAAGGTGGCACGTTCGAATCGTGTATCTCGCAGAAGACCCCGTAACAAGGAGGGGGAAGTCGCGGCAAATTGCCGCCCCCTCGCTCCGGCCCTACGGGCCTCCGCTACCCCCTCTACGGGACAAAACCATGCGGTGCATGGTTTTGTGGGCGCGTCCCCAGCGTCCACGGATGGACGCAAAACAGAACGCGCCCCGGCCCGGAAGCCAGAAACAGGATGTTGAGGGCTGTAGGGCCCGCCCCCCGAAGGCATCCTAACGGATGCCCCGCCCCCCATCCCCTTAAACCTATTCCCTATCAACGCCCCCTACGGGGGAAGGAACACCCGCCGCTCGGGTGGGCGGCCCCCCATTATCCATGTATCATTTTCAATTCACGCAAAGCACGCGCGGGGGCTTATTTTATTTTTTTTTTCGTATATTCTTGTCTATAGACATAATGCGGGGGAAGACGCGCATAAAAGCATGACGGAGGGATAATGAATCGAAGGGCCATGAAAAAGGTTTTGGCGGCGGTGCTGGTTTTGGCGGCACTTTTGTTTGGGGCGGGGAAGAAGAGCGAGGGCGGCGCGCGTATCGCGGTGTTTATTCCGGGAGTGCGAGCGGGGTCGGCGATTTACGATATGCTGGCTTCCGGTGTCGAGGAGGCGGTCGCCGAATGGCAAGCGGCGCAGGGTAAGCCGGTCGCGCTCAACGTCATCGAGGGCGGCTATAATCAGGCGGAATGGGAGGACAAGGTGACGGCACTCGCCGCGTCGGGGCAGTACGACGTGATTATCTCGTCGAATCCGTCCCTGCCCGCGATTGTCGCCGACGTGCTTGAGAAGTTTCCCGCGCAGAAGTTTATCCTGTTTGACGGCGAGTTGTCCGGCAATCCGTCGGTCTATACGTTGCGTTACAACCAGCGCGAGCAGGGCTATATGGCCGGACACATCGCCGCACTGGTGAGCGAGGAGTTGGCCGGGCCGTCAAGCGGGCACAAGAAAGTCGGCCTTATCGCCGGGCAGGAATATCCGGCGATGAACAACGTGATCCTTCCCGCCTACCTTGAGGGCGCAAAGGCGGTGAACCCAGCCTACTCGGTCGATTTTCGCGTTCTGGGCAACTGGTTTGACGCGCAAAAGGCGGCCGACCTCGCCCAAGATATGATTAACGGCGGCGCGAGGGTCATTTTGGCGATCGCGGGCGGCGCGAACGAGGGCGTATTGCAGACCGCCGGCGAAAAGGGCGCGAAAGTCGTCTGGTGCGACATCAACGGTTATGCGCTGAAAGAGGGCGTGGTCGTTGGAAGCGCCGTCATCCATCAGGACAAGGCGGCGCGGAAAAAAACGCTCAGCTTTCTGAGCGGCACCCTGCCGTTCGGCCAAGCGGAATACGCCGGAGTGCGCGAAGGCTACGTGGACTTCGTCGAGGACGACCCCATCTACCTCAAAACGGTGAGCGAAGCCGTGCGCCAAAAGCAAGCGGCCCTGGTGGAGCAAATCCGTTCCGGCCACCTGCCGGCCCCGTAGGGGCTTTCCGTGGGGGCGTCGTAGTGGGAAAGAGCGGCGGTCCCCCGTCGGGGGAAGGAAGGCATTTGCCATAGAGGCCCCGCAGGGGCTTTCCGTGGGGGCGTCGTATGGGAGAGGGCAACGGTCCCCCCTTCGGGGGAAGGAAGGCACACTATTGCGCTATTCACCATTGCACTATTTATATAGAAGGAATATGAATTTATTTATAGAAGACAAAAAGGCCCCGCAGGGGCTTTCCGTGGGGGCGTCGTAGTGGGAAAGAGCGGCGGCTACCCCCACGCCGGTTCATCCCGGCGGCAGAACAGACGCGCCGAACGACGACTGCATATAAGAAGAGGCTTTTGCGTGATTGAGTTGCGGGACATAACAAAGACGTATCGGGAAAACGGCGTGCGGGCGTTGTCGGGCGTGGATTTCTCGCTCGAACCGGGCGAGATACACACCGTCGCCGGGGAAAACGGGGCGGGAAAGAGCACCCTCATGCACGTCTTGGGCGGCTATCTCAAGCCGGATTCCGGCAAAATCCTCGTGAACGGCCAGCCGCGTCATTTTCCCCTTCCCGCCTCCGCGTTACGTGCCGGGATCGGCATGGTACGTCAACGGCCCTCGCTCGTGGATACGTTTTCCGTGTGGGAAAACTGCGCGCTGGGCGTCACGATGAAAAGCGGCGGGGACTTCTTCTTCGACCGCCGCAAAGCCCGTGACGCAACCGGCGCGATGATCGAGAAACTGGGCTTCCGCCTTCCGCTTGACGCGAAGGCGGGCACGCTTACCCTGGCCGGGCAAAAAAAGACGGCGGTTCTCTCGCTGGTTATGCGCGGCGCGTCTTATTTTATCTTTGACGAACCCTTTGCCTACCTGCGTCATGACGAAAAGGACGAGATGCGCTCCCTTTTTCTTTCGTTGCGTAACGAGGAAAAGGGGGTCGCGGTGATCGCCCACGAGATACGGGAAATCCTTCCGGTTTCCGACCGCGTTACCGTGCTGCGGAATGGCCGTGTCGCGCTGGCCGGAGACAAAAGCGAAGTGGACGAAGCACGGGTCATCCGGGCGATGTTCGCGGATTCCACCGATACCCCGCCTGTTGCCGCCCGAACAGCACCATCGGCGAGGACAACGGAGACGGCCCCTTCGGACGGTGGAAACAAGAGAAAGGAAGCAAACGGCCGGGGCGAAACGGGTAAAAAGAACGGAAAGAACGAAACCGCGCTCTCCGTGAGAAACCTCTGCGTGAACCAACTGCCGTTTTACCCGCTTGAGCATATCAGCCTCGAAGCGCGGCGCGGCGAGATTACCGGAATCGCCGGGATGCGGGAATCCGGCGTCGAAACGCTGGAACTCGCCCTTGCCGGACTGCTGGAACCCGAAGGCGGCTCAATAGAAGCCGCCGCCCCGCTTAACGGACGAAACGAGGCACGAACCGCCTATATCGGGCTGGGGGGCAGTGCCGAGGCGTTTGCGCCCTCCCTTTCCGTCCGCGACAACCTCATCCTCCACGAACACCAGGCCCGCACTGGCGGGCGCAACCACGGCCGCGGCTGGCACAGCAATGGTTGGAACAACCTCGGCTTCCTCGACACGAAGGCACTCGCCGCCTTTGCAACGTCCCTTGTCGAGAAGGCGGGCCTTTCCGCCTCGGTCTCGATCGCCGCCCCGGCATCGTCCCTCTCAGGCGGTATGCTGGCCCGCATCATCGTGGAACGTGAATTAGCAAAGGATGCGGACGTGCTGTTGCTCTCGGACCCGTCCGCCGGACTTGACCTCAGGGCGTTGAACACCCTCCTCCAGAAGATCCGCGCCTTCGCGGATTCAGGCGGCGCGGTCATTCTCTTCCTGAGCGGCGTTTCCCCCCACGAAACCGGCAACCCTTCCGGCACCCACGAGTTGGCAGGACTCTGCGACCGCCTATATGCTCTTGAAAGCGGCCGCCTCTATGCTCTTGAAGACGGCCGCCTCTCCTTGATTGAGCATGGACGCGGTTTCGCCGCCGAAAAGGAGTCCCGTGGCCGCTAGTTTCTTGCCCGTTTGGTTTATCGGTAACGCCGTAGACGCCTCCGCCGTCTTGATCACCGCGTCTCTGGGGGCGTTTATCGCGTTTGGGATGCGGCTCTTCAATTTCGGCGGCGAAGGCCAAATCTATACGGGAGGCGTCGCCGCATCCGCCGTCATCCTCTTGTTTCAGCCCGTGGCCGCGCATCTTTCAGGCGGGGTTTCCGCGCTGGTTCTTGTGTTAGCCGCCGCCGCGAGCCTTGTCGTGGGCGGCGCACTCGGCGCGGTCTCCGGGGCCTTGAAACAACGCTTTCACGCCGACGAGTTATTGACCACCTACCTGTTGTCCGCGTCGCTCGTCCCCCTCTGCGACGCGCTGGTAACCGGCCTCTTCCGGGACCAGAGCGGCAACCTCCTTGCAAGCGCAAAGTTCGCGCCCGCCCTCACGCTGACCCGCATCCTTCCCCCGTCCAACCTTTCGCTGTCATTCGTGGGGGCACTGGCGCTCGTCGCCGTCTTTTATGTCTACCTCACAAAGACCGGGGCCGGATACCGGTTCTCTGTCGCCGGGGCCGCGCCGGGCTTTGCCGCTTACGGGGGAATCAAGGCCGCCGCCTACACCATCCCGGCCCTCGTTGTGTCCGGCGCGTTGCACGGACTTGCGGGCTTCTTCTTCTGCGCGGGAACGGCGGGGAGACTGCACATCGGGTTTTCAGGCGGCATAGGCTGGGACGCAATCGCCGTCGCGCTCCTTGTCCGCAAGAAGCCGCTCCTTCTCATCCCCGCCGCCCTCTGCTTCTGCGCCCTGCTTTCCACTGCGGAAAGCGCGTTGCTCCTTAGGGGCCTCAAACTGGAAACGAAACGCTTTATCGAGGCACTGGCAATCTTCATCGCCGCATCGATTCGCCTGCGGGGGAACAATCGTGTTTGACGGACTCTTGGCTTCGGGCACGCCGCTCATCCTCGCGTCTTTAGGGGCCCTCGTCTCGGAACTGGGCGGCACCCTGGCGATCTGCATCGAAGGCTTCATCGCCACAGGCGCGTTCTTCAGCTTCGTCTTCGCCGCAAAGACCCACTCCCTCTTCCTTGCCTGCGTGCTGGTCTTTATGCTGTGCGGCCTCGGCGCATGGGCAATCGCACGACTCGTCCGCGCCCTCCATGCCGACCCCTTCATCGCCGCGCTCGCCTTCAACATCTTTGCGAACGGCCTTACGGCAAGCCTCTCCCAAACCCTCTTCGGCTCGAAAGGAACGCTCAGACTAAGCGCGTCTGACGCGGTATTGACGCTCCCGCAGACCGACATCCCCTTCATACGGAACATCCCGTTTGTCGGCGATATGCTCGTGCCCTTCAATCCCCTTGTGGTCGCGGCGCTGCTTGCCGCCCTCGCCCTCTTCGTCTGCATCCGTTACACCAAACCGGGCCTACGCCTCCTCGCGGCAGGGAGAGCCCCCGAAGCGATGCATGAACGTGGCCTCCACCCCGAATGGTACCGCGAGGTCGCCTGGGCCGTCGCCGGAGCCTTCGCGGGCCTCGCCGGAGCCGCGCTCACCTTTAGGCTCGGCGTCTACGCCCCCGGCAACTCCGCAGGACGCGGCTGGATCGCCCTCGCCGCCGTCTACCTCGGCGGCAAAAGCGTCTTCGGCGTAACCGGGGCCGCACTCATCTTCGCCGCCGCCGAACGCATCGCCTTTGGCGCACAGGGCCGATTCGCCGCCGCCGCCACCGCCCTTCTTGGCTTACCCTCCTTCATCGCCCTCCTCTGCTTCGTGCTGACCTCCGCCCGCAAGAGCCTGTTCAAAAACCCCATGGGACACAACCCTCCGCTGTGATTCGGGGGCGTTGCGGGGGTGGAACTCCCGCAGAGGGGGTAGCGGAGGACCGCAGGGCCGGAGCGAGGGGGAGACTTCCCCCTGTCAACAACTTAAGCAAATGGAATATAAGAGTGGTCAACGGGTTACACAGATTTTTAGTTTTTTTGTCCGCGAATGTACGCGAATGTATGCGAATACGTGCTGATGGGTATGTATCATTCGTATTTATTCGCGCCATTCGCGGACCAAAATTCTTAAGTTGTTGACAGTGGGAGACTTCCCCCTTTTTGCTGAGATTCTGAACAGGCTCACAAGGTAAGAGAGGATAATGAAACATGACGGGAAGGGCGCGATCCGTCTCCAAATATCCATTCGCGTAACGCGTGTCCCCCGGCCTCTTCTCTTTTTTTAGGAAAGGCACTATACTTATCCTATGGAACCTGAAAACGCGCTGCTTCGGATACGCTCAAAAGAGGCCTTTATCATTGATATGGACGGGGTCATCTACCACGGTAACCGATTGCTCAACGGGGCCGCCGAATTCGTGGACTGGCTTGTTCGCAACAAGAAGGGATTTCTCTTTCTCACCAATTCCAGCGAGCGGTCTCCGCTTGAACTCTCTCAAAAGTTGTCCCGCTTAGGGATAGAGGTGGAAGGGGAACATTTTTACACCAGCGCACTGGCTACTGCGGCGTTTCTGGCCACCCAGCAACCCGGCGGTTCGGCGTACACGATAGGCGAACCCGGTCTTATCCAAGCCCTCTACGATGCGGGATTCACGATGAACAACGTCAATCCTGACTATGTGGTGGTGGGCGAGGGCCGGGGCTACAGTCTGGAGACGCTGGAGCGGGCGGTGAAACTGGTGCTTGGGGGAGCGCGGCTCATCGGCACCAACCCGGATCTGAACGGGCCTACGGAGGAAGGCTTGGTCCCGGCGTGCGGCTCTCTGGTCGCGCCCATCGAACTGGCCGCCAACACAAAAGCCTACTTTGTCGGCAAGCCCAACCCCCTGATGATGCGCCACGGTCTGCGTCTGCTCAACGCCCGGCGGGAAAACACGGCCATCATCGGCGACCGGATGGACACGGACATTGTAGCCGGGGTGGAGGCCGAGATCGAGACCGTTCTGGTTCTTTCGGGCGTTACCTCCCGGCAAGACATCTCCCGCTTTCCCTATCGGCCCCGGCACATCTTGGAAGGGGTCTACGAGATTCCCGAATAGGCCGGAGACGGAATAGCGTCTTGCTCCACGTAAGCAAATGGAAACGAAACATGGCCCCGGGTGCTGTTGAGGAAGCGGCAATCAGCGAAATAGACACCCCGCCCCGGTTTTATCGCAACAAACCATGCTTTTTTCGCGTTTTCTGCGGGACACCCCTTGACAAAATTTTTCGCGTGTGGTATACTTATACCCATGATTGCCCGGTGGTAGTGCCGGGGCATATAAGAAAGGCTGGTTATGCAAAAAACGGTGTTTTTGAAGAATAAATTCCTCGTGACCCCCTCCCTTATCACGGGTGCCCCCCCCCCCCTCGGAAATATCTTAAGCCGCTAAACAC
>JAISZQ010000381.1 GCA_031269165.1 Spirochaetaceae bacterium | reverse complement strand
ATTCGCTAAAATGATGATATGACCGCATGATTTCCCTCCGTGTTTTGGTTTCCAACCTTATTCTACACGCTGGTTCTCTTGCGGTCTATTTCCTCCCCTACTGTTGCACTTGACTTTGTATTTTACCGACCCCCCGCTGAGGGGGTAGCGGAGGACGGCTCAAACCGTCGCAGACTTTGTCTGCTCATGGGGCATACCCCGCAATGGTTTGAGCCGTCCGGAGCGAGGGGGAGACGCGGCAACCTGTTGCCGTCCCCCTTTTGCTGGTTTTTTGAACAGTCTCAAAATAAATGACGTTGCCCTAGGGGGGATTGACGGACCGCCCGTTTCCACCGATAATAGGGGGTATGAGTGATTATCTTGATCCGAACAACGAGGAACTGCTCAAGGATTTTTTTTCCGAGGCGCAGATGCAGGTGGATACACTTGAACAGAATATTCTCGTGCTGGAAAGTGAAACGGGGAACCGGGACGCGGTTGATGAGATTTTTCGTGCGGCGCATACCTTGAAGGGTGGTTCGGCCACCGTTGAGATGATGGAGCTTTCGCACTTTACGCATATTGTCGAGGACGTGCTGGACGAGATACGCAGCGACCGGCTGGCGGTGAACGGGGATGTGGTCGATACGCTGTTGTCGGCGATTGACGTGATCAAGGCGATGCTTGAGAAGCGGATGGAGGGGGCGGTCTCCGAGGAAGACACCTCCGCGATTGAGGCCGCGCTCAAGGCATTACTGCCTGACGGGAATAAGAAGGGTGGAAAAGGAAAGGCCGCATCCAAACCTGTCCCGCCGCCTCCTCAGGCCAATGCTCCGGCTCAGGTTTCGGCGGTTGCCGCTGTGTCAGGCGGCGCGGGAACGCTCACGGCACAGGAGATCAATGAGTTGCGGGAGGCGGTGGACCCAGGCGTGCCGATTTACCGGGTCTCGGTGAAGATGGACGAGAACGGCCTCATGAACACGGTGGGCGGTATTCAAGTTTATGCCTCGATGAAGGGCTTGGGTTCAATCCTGCGCACGGTTCCCGAGTTCGAGAAACTCTACGAGGACGTGTTTTTTCCGGTTGTTGATTACTATGTTGCCACGCAGAAAACTCAGGGCGAGTTGCTGAAGTACGTGGTCATTCCCGACGTGTCGTTGTCGGCGGATATTACGGAGGTCGGCGGCTCAGCGGAGACGGGGCAAGCGGCGGCTCAGGCCCCAGTTTCCGTTCCGGCGGAAGCGGCGGGTTCTCAAAAAATGTCCGAGGATCATACTGCCCCCGCGAAACCAACAGAAACACCGGAAACAACGGCTTCCGCGGCTTCTGCGGCTTCCGCGAAGGGCGGCGCGTCTGCTGCCGATGCGGCGAAGGCGGGGAAAGAGGCGGGGTCGATTCTCCGCGTTGATTCCAAGCGCATCGACGACCTGCTTAACCTCGTGTCGGAGACGGTGATCACGAAGGCGACGTTTAACCAGATTTCCAACCAGTTTGGCGACCTGCTTACCGGTCTGCACGCGATCCAAAGCACCTATCAGGAGCGGATAAAGAGTCTTTTCGACAGTATGCCCGGCTACCTCGAACGTATCGGGGAAGGGAAGTCGGTCAAGGAGATCCGCAAGGAGATCGGCGAAAGTTACGGCGACCTCTTTGCGTTGTTTGACCCCTACGAGACGGATCTGAAATCCAACGTGGTCAAGTTCCGTTCGACTTCGCAAAACTTGGGGCGTATCACCGGGGAATTGCAGGAAGGCGTGATGCGGATACGCATGGTGCCCATCAGCCAGATTTTCAGCCGGTTTCCACGCCTCGTCCGCGATCTGTCGAAGTCGCTGAACAAGAAGATCAACCTCGTCATCGAGGGTGAGGAGACCGAGCTTGACAAGTCCGTCATCGAGGATCTGCTTGACCCGATCATGCACTCGGTGCGAAACTCGGTCGACCACGGCATCGAGAGCGCCGAGGAACGCAAGGCCGCCGGGAAACCGGAAGAGGGCATGGTGCTACTCAAGGCCGCCAACGAAGGGAACATGATCGTCATCGAGATCGCCGACGACGGCAAGGGTATTGATGTCGATGCGGTCAAGGCGAAGGCTGTCGAACGGGGCCTGTTGCATCCAAACAAGGTGCTTCCCGATGTCGAGGCATTTCAGCTTATCTTCGAGCCCGGCTTTTCCACGGCGAAGTCCATCACGGCGATCTCAGGCCGGGGTGTCGGACTCGATGTCGTGAAGCGGTCGATCGAAAAGCTCAACGGAACTGTTACCGTGCACAGCGAGAAGGGCAAGGGGACGAAGTTTGTCATCAAACTGCCGCTCACCCTCGCCATCATTCAGGGGCTTCTCGTGCGGGTTGGGCCGGAAATCTACTCGATCCCGATCACCTCGGTCATCGAGAGTCTGCGCCTTAAGCCGGAGGAGATTAAGAAGATCGATAACTACGAGGTGTTTAATATCAGGAACGATGTCATATCGCTGTTGCGGCTGGATCAGCTTTTTGGCATCAAGACCCAGGCCGTCGCCGATTATAACTTTATCGTTATCGTTGGAACCGCTGAAAAGAAAATGGGCTTCATGGTGGACAGTCTCATCGGCGAAGAGGATGTCGTTATCAAGCCGCTCCGCGACCAGTACACCAATTCGCCGGGTATCGCGGGTGCGTCGATTCTCGGTGACGGATCGGTATCGCTCATTATTGACGTTCAACAGCTTCTTGAGCTTGGCCTCCATAAAGAGATGGAAAACCGCCGCGTGCGCGAGATGACGAACAGGTAGGGTTGCATGGAAAAGATACAGAACTTATCGCAGGTAAACGCGGAATTGCAGGAAAAGAAGGCTCAGGCGGCGATTGAGACCGTCGACTTCAAGATGGTAACGTTCAGCCTCGGCGGAAAAGACTACGGCGTGGACATCATGAACGTGAAGGAGATTGCCCGTGCGGACAAATTTACCTTTGTCCCCAACGCGCCTTCGTTTGTGCGCGGTGTGTACAATCTGCGCGGCGACATCATCCCCATCATCGACCTCCGCACGTTCTTTCATCTGCCGCTGCCGAGGAACAGCGGGACCGACGGCCAGGAGAATATGCTGATCTTTCATATCGAAGACCGGGTATACGGTACGATTGTTGACAAGATCGACAAGGTGGTCGGCATCAGTTCGGAACAAATTCAGCCGCCGCACCCGATTTTCGGCGATATAAACATCAAGTATATTCAGGGTGTTGTCGAAAAAAGCGGCGACCTCTACATCATCCTCGACGTGGTCCGCATCTTCAGCCCGAACCAGCCCAAAGACAACGCGGCAATTGCCGGGGCGATTGTCGGGACACGTGTTGCGGCGATTGCCGGAAACGTTGCGCATGAGCCGTCAACCGCGCCGTCCGAATCCTACGGCGAGGCACCCGCCCCGTCAGCACCCGCCCTTGACAAAGGTGACGTTCCCGAAAGCGTGTCCCGCGAAGACTTAGGCTTCATCAAAGACCAGCTCGCCGCACTCAAACGCTTTTACACAAGCCCCCTCAATGAAGAGTGGGTCATCCGGCGGCTGGACGAATGGGGACGGATGCGGCGCGGCACCGACATCCAGCTTAAAAACGCCTCCGACGCGGACGCCTATATCGAGCCTTTCTTCTCGCCGTTTTCCGGCGCCTTCTGGAGCGACGAGTACGCCTACACCCTCAAGGCCCTGCTCCCCGACTTCACGTCGAACAACATCCAAGTGTGGAACGCCGGATGTGGCAAAGGCTACGAGACTTATTCTCTGGCCTGTATCCTCAGGATTCGCTACCCCGACAGCCGTATCAAAATCTGGGCAAACGACAGCGACATCATGTCCATCGCCAACGCCCCCAACATGACCTTCGAAGAGGTCCCCGAATACTGCCGTGCCTTTCTCACCAAAGCGCGCTCCGGCTATTCGTTCAACCAGCAGATCAAAGATTCAATCGTCTTCGAATACCACGATGTCACCAACGAAAACACGCTGCCCGATGTCAATCTTGTGTTTTGCCGCGACCTGCTCTCTTTCCTTACCCCGTCCCAACAGGACAAAATCCTTGCCGAGATCGCCGAAAAACTCAAAACCGGCGGCCTCGTCGTCCTCGGCGAACACGAAAAACTCGGCGAGCCGTGGCGGTCCGTCGGCAAAGACCGCATAACGGCGTTTGCGAAAGGATAGGTTCCCCCGTGGGAAATGGATAATGGAAAATGAGGCTGTTCCAAAACTAATTGACTGTGCGCTAACCGCGCACGGTTTTGGAACAGCCTCGTTTTATAAGGAGAATTTGTCCATAACGGAGACCCATTGTGGACGTAAGGCCCGATGTCCGCAACTTCCTTAAACCCCGCATTTTTGCAACCTTCGGGCGAAAAAATGCGGGGTCTGATCGCAACGGACCAAGCCTGTTCCAAAACCTAAAAGTTTTTCACTTTTTTTGCGCTTTTTTCCCGTTTGATTAAAGCAAAACCGCAACTCAACGCCTTAATAGAGGGTATAAGGCTGTTCCAAAACAGAAGTTTTGGAACAGCCCCATCTCTATACAGGAGTTTCTATGCGGTTACCAAGAGAATTGGCGGAAGATGTCTGGTACGAGGTGCGGACGGCGATTAATGTCGGCGAGCCCTTGTTCCAATTGGCGTGGGCGGCGGCGCTTTTCTATCGCGTGTTGCGCGAGGCGAAAGGGCACTTCGGCTTCGAGATGCGGGGGCTTAAAATCGAGGGGGTGTGGCTTTCGTTCTATATCAAGCCCGCCGACGGGCTTAAACTGCCCAAGATTATGCAATGGATCAAGCAGACGTTCTCGGGACGGTTCAACTTCCGGACGGGACGAACCGGACATGTCTGGGGGGATCGGTACTGGTCGGAGATTCTGGCGGGGGAGCCGCCTGAAGAGGCGAAAGAGGTGGACTGGGCGGTGGTCGAAGCGGAGGCGGCCAAGCCGGTTCCGGCGGGCATGACCTACAAGTTATCTTGGGGCAGCCCCCGCCAGGCTGGAATGGGCTCGGAAACGCCTTTTTCGCCCGAATTCACGTTCTCCTCCGTGTTTCCGCCCGGCTAACCGGGGGCGAAGCCCCCGGTTTACGGACAAAAGTGGCGTTACAGACAGCCTTGATTCCCCGGCCAAAGACGGCGGTCCATCGGTTGGCCGATGACCTTGGGAGAGGTCTGTCCGCGCCACCGGGAAAAGGGCGAAAAAGAGGCGAATTTCGGGCCGTTTCCGGTGTGCCGGGGCGGGGAAAAACGGATAAACGCGGCGCACGGCGAAGAAAAGCGGAAAAAAAGGCGGTGGAGAGGCTATTTTCGCGCAAATCTTGTGGCTAAGGGCTGTCCCCGTCCGCTTGGGGCAGCCCCCGCCCGGCTGGATTGGGTTCGGGAACACCTTTTTCGCCCCAATTCACGGTCTCCTTCGTGTTTCCGCCCGGCGATGGCGGGCCATTGGCGGCCGATAGCCTTAACAGCCTGTTCAAAAACCCCATGGGACGCAAGCCGCCGCTGTGATTCGGGGGCGTTACGGGGGCGGGCCCCCGTTGAAAGGGGTAGCGGAGGACGCACGTCCGTAGCGAGGGGGAAGGCGTTCCCCCTTTTGCTGAGATTTTGAACAGGCTCTTTAGGTATTCTTAAGGAAAAGCACCATCCCACACTTTTTGGAATTTTATTTTGAAAAAGTAAATGACGTTGCCCTGTATCATGCGTGGGTGGGATAGCAACGCGGCGCGTTTTCTGGTAGAATGTGCTCAGTGTTTTTGAAAAGTCTTGATATACTGGGTTTTAAGTCCTTCGCGGATCGGACACGGATAGAGTTCTCCGACGGGATAACGGCGCTTCTCGGGCCAAATGGGTGCGGCAAGTCGAACGTGGTCGACGCGATCAAGTGGGCACTGGGCGAACAGGCGTCGCGGGCGATGCGGGCGGAGAAGATGGAGGACGTCATCTTTAACGGCACCGAGACGCGCAAGCCCCTCGGTGTGGCCGAGGTGACGCTGACGCTGGCCAACGACACGGGGTTTTTGTCGCTTGATCGGCCTGAAATCGAGATAAAGCGGCGGCTCTACCGTTCCGGCGAGAGCGAGTATCTTATCAACGGGGACGAGGTGCGTCTCAAGGAGATTCGGGAACTGTTCTGGGACACGGGAATCGGGAAGGGCGCGTATTCCGTGATGGAACAGGGGCGCATCGACCAGGTGCTCTCCAGTAAGCCGGAGGAACGGCGGTATCTTTTCGAGGAAGCGGCGGGGATTACCAAGATTAAGGTGAAAAACGCCGAGGCGAAACGCAACCTTGAACGGGTCGGGGAGAATATTCGGCAGGAAGAGGGCATTCTCAAGGAGATCAAGCACAGTTACGATACGCTCAAGGTGCAGTCGGAGAAGACGTTGCGTTACCGGGAGTTGCAGAAAGAGGTGTTTACCGCCGAGTTGGATATTCAGTTGCTCAGGCTCAAGCAGCAGCGCAACAACCGGGACTCGAGCGCGGAGGGCATTATCAAGAAAACGCAAGACCGCGACCGTATCGCCGCCGAGCTTGCCGAGACAAGTAAGTCTATCTCTGACAACATGGACGTGGTGAACGCGATGGAGGCGGAGCTTGCCGAGTCGCAGAAAAAATTAAACGTGCTCGCCATCGAACAGAAAAAGTACGAGACGGACGCGAAATACTTGATTCAACAGCGGGGCGAGATTCGGGAGCAACTCAACGCGAACGAGGGCAAGGCGCGTTCTCTGGAAAACCGCATCGAGATGTTACAGGACGAGGTTGACGCGCAAAACGATGTTGTGAGTGATATGCGCAGGAAACTGGAGGGCGTGGACGAAAACATCCGCTCTTTCGAGAACAACATCAAGCTGGCTGCTACCCAGATCGGCGCGAATGACCAGAGGATTCGCGGAAAACAGGGCGACATTCTGCGGTTTGAGGCGGAACAGGCCGACGAAGAGCGGAACCTCGAAAAGATCACCGATGACATTGTGGCGGCTCTTGACGCGGGTTTGCGGGAAGCCGGGTATTCGGCATCCGAGCGGAAGTCGAACGAGGCCGCCTTCGAGGAAAAAATTGCCCGGCTTAAGACGTTGCTTGCGGGTCGGAAAACGCTTGCCGACGACTATATCAGGCTGGGAAAGCCTGTGGGTTCCGAGGAGATGCGGAAATTCGGCGCGTCTTTGGACGAGGCGGTTCGGGAAGCCGGGGAGTTGCGGGCGCTTTTTGAAAAATACCGGGCTTCCACGCCGACTTTTATCGATGAATTTCTCGCGCCGCAGGGCATTATCACGCAAAAACGGACGATTGACGCGAAAATCCGCGCAATGAAAGAAAACGCGGGAAACGCCAACGATGACATTCGCGCCCTTCGCGCCCAAAACGAGGAATTGAACTTAAAAATCAGTGAGTATCGGCAGACCTTGGAAGACCTTCGCGTGAATCGGGCCCAGATGGAGGCAAACGCGAGGGCGGCGGAAGAGCAGGGGCGGCTTATTCGGCGGCAGTTGGCGGAACAGGAAAACACGTTGAAGCTGATCAAGGACGAGATTTTTCTCGGCCAAAAACGGTTTGACGAGACAAACGAAAAGTTAAGCGACACCGAGTCGGAAATCGCCAACATCGAAGTGCGCGGCAACAAACTTGCGTCCGATATGGAAAAAATCGAAAAGGACATCAAGTGGCGCAACCACGACCTCGAAGGCAAGCAGGGACAGATTCAGAAGAAACAGGATGCCCTGAACGCCGCCAACCATGAAATCGGCCGCCTTGACTTGTTGCGCGAACAGGCGGTGAACGAGATCGTCAACATTGAGGAGACGTTTCGGGACAACCATTCCCGCGATTTGATGGAATTCGAGGAACGCATCTACCAGATCAGCGCGTCGCCTATGGAACTGCGCGAGAATCTTCAAGCGACGAAAAATGCCGTGCGCGAGTTGGGGCAGGTCAACCTCATGGCCCCGGAAGAGTTTGTCGAGGTGAAGGAACGCTACGAGTTGCACACGGCGCAGATGGATGACATGAAGCGGTCTCTCGAAAACCTTGAAAAGATCACCGCCGAGATGCGCGCCGAGTCGTCCGCCCGCTTTATCAAGACCTACAACACGATCAAGCGTAATTTCCACAATATGTTCCGCCGTCTTTTCGGCGGGGGACGGGCCGAGCTTCGCCTGTCCGATCCCAACCATGTGCTCGAATCCGGCATCGAGATCCTCGCCCAGCCGCCGGGCAAAAAACTCGAAAACATCAACCTGCTCTCTGGCGGTGAAAAGTCGATGACGGCGGTCGCCCTGCTTTTTGCCACCTACATGGTAAAGCCCTCGCCCTTCTGTCTGCTGGACGAGATCGACGCCGCGCTTGACGAGGCCAACGTGAGCCGTTTCGTGCAGATTCTCCGCGAGTTTAGCGGCAAAAGCCAGTTTGTCGTCATCACCCACAACAAGAAAACGATGATCGGCGCGGGTTCCCTGCTCGGCGTATCTATGGAAGAATCCGGCGTTACCAAGATGATCGCCATCCGCATAACCGGCGAAGAGGAGGCCCGCGCAACCGTCGTTGCCGCCGAAGCCGCCGCCCTGTCCGAACACTTTGTCGAAGAAGACGTGGAAGCCGAAGACGGCCGCGAGTTGCCCCCCGGTATCAACGACCCCGCCCTCGTGACCGAAGCCGACTTACACCCGTTGCGCTGATTCAGTGAGTGGCTCGTGCATAGTGGTTTGTGATGGGGGGAAGCGGGTAGGCCGCATAGCCGTCGGCAAGCCGGATGCACACCGCCTATGGACAGCGGGTTATAGTGCTTCCCCTAAGAGCCTGTTCAAAATCTCAGCAAAAGGGGGAAAGCCTTCCCCCTCGCTACGGCCGACTCAAACCATTGCGGGGTATCCCCCGCAATGGTTTGCGCCGTCCTCCGCTACCCCTTTCAACGGGGACAAAACCATGCGGTGCATGGTTTTGTGGGCGTACCCCAAGCGTCCACGGATGGACGCATTATCGAGTACGCCCCGGCCGGAAACCCGAAACAGGACGTTGAGGGCTGTAGGGAACCCCCGTAACGCCCCCATCCCACGTTTCAGTCATGGAGTTTCGGAACAAGCGGGGTAAAGCCCCGCCTCGGCTTTATCGCAACAAACCATGTTTTTTTCGTGTTTTCTGTGGGGGCACCCCTTGACAAAGTTTTTCATGTGTGGTATACCTATACCTATGATTGCCCGGCAACAGTGCCGGGGCATATAAGAAAGGCTGGCTATGCAAAAAACGGTGTTTTTGAAGAATATATTCCTCGTGACCCCCTCCCTTATCCTAATCTTGACCCACAGAATCATGCGAGGAACTCCCGGTAAGCCAGCAAGATATATAACTTCATCAGTCCTATCCATACCGTCTTCACCCCGGGTGGCCCGTCACTGGGCGCCCGTTTC
>JAISZQ010000379.1 GCA_031269165.1 Spirochaetaceae bacterium | reverse complement strand
GAAACGGGCGCCCAGTGACGGGCCGCCCGGGGTGAAGACGGTATGGATAGGACTGATGAAGTTATATATCTTGCTGGCTTACCGGGAGTTCCTCGCATGATTCTGTGGGTCAAGGTTAGCCCAAGAAGCGGGCTATTCGGTACGGTCAGCCTCAGCCGGTAGCCCATCGACCCGTTATCTTATCAAAGTGAGTGGGAAGGCTTTTCTCCTTTTTTGAAATCGGCATTGTTGCCGAAGGGGTGTTCCGGCTTGCATTTTGCAAAGAAAATTGCTAATCTCATGGGTATGGATAGAATTCACGCTTACAAGAAAGGGATGGGACTTGATGCCGGGAATGACGATGAGGATTGGTTGGCGAAAGTTGTCCAATCTGATACCGCGAAAATGACGGCGGAAAAGGCGGCCGCGCCTCTGAAAAAGAACGGAACACAAAACACTCAGGATCGGGGCGCGCCTCATGCCTTTGTCAAAGTCCCGTTGCCGCCGTCCAAGCACGAGCGGCTTGCGAAATTTCTCGCGCTGATTGGCGAGGAAGAAGGGGCGAAGATTTTGGCTAGCCTTCCCCGGGCGCAGGCGGTCATCCTGCAAAAAAAAGCAGAGGAACTCAGCGAGCTAAAAAGCGAGGGCCGTATCTACGGCATGACTCCCGAAGAGGCGCGTGAGATATACGAAGAGTTTCAGGCGGTGCTTTCGTCGGACGCGGCGGTTTCCGCGCAACAGCCGCTTGCTTTTCTTGAAGATTTTCAGCCGGAACAGGTCGCGCTCCTGTTGCACAAGGAAGGCGCGCAAACATGCGCCCTGGTGCTTGCGCGGTTGCCGCCCAAACTTGCCGCCGGAACGTTGCGCTTTATCGAAGCGGAGAAAAAGCAGGATATTGCCGCCCGCATCGGGCGCATGAAACCCGTATCCCCCGAAGTGGTCTGCGTGATTGCCGACACGTTGCGCGAGCGGGCGCGGGAACTCGGCTCGGCCCCCGGCACGACCATCGACGGCGTTGCCGCCCTTGCCGAGATACTCAAAAACACCGATGTTTCCTTTGGCGACAAGATCATTTCAAGCCTTGCCGAAGACAACCCCTTGCTCGGCCGTACGTTGAAGGAACGCCTCTATACCCTTGACGACGTATGCCGCGCCGACGACAAACCGATTGCCGAAAAACTTGCCGCCATGAGCGAACAGGAAATCGTACTGCTTATTCGCGGCCGCCCCGATACCTTCGTAGAAAAGATTTTGTCGAATCTTTCTGCCGGACGGCGAGTGCTGGTTCGTGAAGAGAACGACGTGATGGGAGCCGTGCTCAAATCGGATACCGAGGGGGCCCTCAAAGATTTTCTTCAGTGGTTCCGCGACAAACGCGAAAAAGGCGAGGTGCTCTTTCTCGACGACGAATTGGTCGTATGAGCCGAGAGAAACGGAACCCCATTTGAGCCTGTTTCAACACACGAGCGGATAGAAAAAGAGGGGAAGCTGCGGCAAAATGTGCCGACCCTTCGCTCCGGTCCACGTCCAAAACGTGAGCCGTCCTCCGCTATCCCCTCCGTAACGTGTCTTCCGCTAAATCCGCAAACGCAACCCCGCCGTCAGCGAAAACCGCTGTCCGAGCCTTTCCGGGCCGAGTTCTCCCGGCGTGTCGTCGGCAAAGTCGAGGGGAATCTGGGCGGAGACGGTCAGGGTCAAACCCTGCATCAGGTCGTGGGAAAAGACAAACGAGGGGAGCAACGACCGGTCGCTGACAGACCAGAGCCCGTGGAGGGTGATGTTCGTCAAATCGGAGACAGCGTACAAAAAAGTTGTACCGAGCATATTGCGGGCGGTGAACAGCCCATCCATCGTCCGGTGGGTCGCGCTGTTTCTTCCATTATAGAGGTATTCCGCAAGCACATAGAGCTTGCCGAAGGTGTAGTCCGCGCCCGCGCTGAGGGCAAGGCCCTCGTGGTCGAAATTGCCCGTCGGGTCGTAGCGGTAGAGGCCGTCGGCGAGGAGGCCGATTTCCGCTTCCAGTTTTACTGAGCCGCCGAAGAAATGAACGCCCTTTTCATATTGATCCGGCCGACGGGACGGGGTTTGAAAGGCGTAGAGCGCCTGAAAACTGGCGGTGGTGAAATGGGCTTCAAGGGTCGCGCCGAAATGATGATCCTGCCAGCCATTGTTCAACATGCCGGGTGGAAACACGGCGAATTCCGTGATCTTTACGTTGTCAAGCGGATACTGGTAAAGAGCCGCGCCCGTGATGCCGCGAGGACGGGCATCCAGGACGGCGGGGTTTTTCTTGATCAAAAAGTCCGAGGGCGCAAAGACCTGCCCATAGCCGAAATGGAGCGGCATCAGTCCCGCGTCAAGGCCCCACAGATCCTCGGCCCAGCGCAGGTAGAGCCGTTCCGCTTCAAAGAGTGCCGCCTCAGTGCCTGAGGAGAACATCCCGGAGGCGGCCTGTACGTTGAAGGCCGTGTAAAACGTGATCGTGTTTTTCACCCGTTCCTGCAAGCGGAGGTTCGCGTATACGTCAAAGCCGGAAAGGGCCTCGTCTGTGTTCGTCATGCCGCCGCCGGCCTTCACGTCGAACAGCCCCGAAAAAGACGGGCCGTCTGCGGCGGCGAGGGGCAGCGTGACGCGCAAGAACACGAGTATCAATCCCAAACCGCATCGCACAAAGTGCTGAAGCGGTTTGCGCCGTTGTCCAATCGGGGGCGTTACGGGGGCGGAGCCCCCGTAGAGGGGGGTGGCGGAGGACGCGCAAACCCATGAGCAGACGGAGCCTGCGACGGTTTGCGTGGCCGGAGCCAGGGGGGAGACTTCCCCCTCCTTATAAGTATTGCTCTTCTTCATACTCAGCGCTCCAAGTTTCTGGTCGTGAAGACCGAGTCGGCGATGGGCTGGTCGAGGGTGATGTTGTTCATGACCAGCGTGGTTTTGCTGCCTTTTCGCATGAGGTCGCGGATTTCCATCTCCACGGGGAAGCGGCGGGTGCCGATAACTTCGACGCGGATCAGGACGTATTCTTTGAGTTTGGCCCCGGACAGCGCGAAAAGTTCATAACGGACGAGGTCCCCGGTCGATTTTTCGATCCAGAGTTTTTGTTTGGGGTAACTTTCTGTGCGGCTCTTCGCGGTAAGGTCGAGCACCCAGCAGTCTTTGCCGCCCACGGTCGCGCTCTCCGCCAAGACGGGGGTGTAGCGCGCGGTAAGCGTCTCGTTTTCGATGGTGTCCTCGTAAGACATATCGGAGCCCATCATCGACTCCTTGAGCATGTGGCCGGAAATGAGCATCACCTCCTCGGTGTCCGGTGAATACACATAGAGCCGCTTGTCCTTCTTGAGATACTTCGTCCCGGCATCCTCGCGGTTAGTGAACTCGATAAACGAGTCGCTGTTTCCCCGCGCCCACGCCTTCATCGTCTTCACAAACCGCTTGCCGTTATAGTCGATGATCATCTGGCCCTCATAGACAATCGTGCCGTAGATCTCGTTGTCGTCCACCCGCGCAAGCAGTTCCGCCGCCGTCTGCGCGAACAGGCTCGCCGCCGCCCCCGCAAACACCAATACCACCACAATCCGTTTCATAATCTATCCTCCATAAAATAAGTTACTCGTTATCAGTTACAAGTTAAAGAGGGGGAAGTCTCCCCCTCGCTCCAGACCCCGCTCCGATCGTTTCACGCTCTCCGCGTGGTCTTCCGCTACCCCCTCTGCGGGGGACACCCCCGCAACGCCCCCGCCCGGATGCCCGAAGCAGGATGCGGTGGGCTGTAGGGCAACCCTCCGTAGGCGTCAACGACGCCCCGGCCCGGAAGCCCGTAGCGGGATGCGGAGGGCTGTAGGGCAACCCCCCGAAAGCGTCAAAGACGCCCCGCCCCCGCCCTGGCCGGAAGCCCGAAGCAGGATGCGGAGGGCTGTAGGGCAACCCTCCGAAGGCGTCAAAGACGCCCCGACCCCGAATCACGGCGGCGGGGACAAGCCCCACGTGGCGTTCTCGCTTTGAACTATTGTGCTATTCATATAGGACAATGATAAAACAGGCCGAACGTTTTGTCAAGCGGCGGACGCGTTGCCTCAGGGCAACGACACGAGGGTCCCGGCATGATTGTCACTGTGGGGAAAGATTGTTTCAAAACGTTGCCTGTCTGCCGTGGCATAGGCAGAAGGGCAGACTTCTCCCAAGTCCTTTGGCCGCCTTGTTGGGCCGGAACGCTTGAGGCGGTATGTTCACCCTTTTTGGCCGTTAATCGGGGGCTTTGCCCCCGATTAACCGGGCGGGAACGCCGGATTAGGCCGGTTTTTAGGCGAAAAACTCGTTTTCGCCTCACATACCGCCAGCCTCAGGCTGTCCTACCCCTCCGGGGAATTGAAAATGGGAAATGGAGAATGGAAAATTATAAGAAGGGAACGCGCCGTCTCCAAAACACGACATTATCCATTTTCAATTATCCATTTTCCATTCGCGCCACGCGCGTGGCCTTCCCGTCATCAGATTGAAGCGGAGGGAAAACGTTTGTTTCAGCCACTGCATTATTTTGGGCAGTTTGAAACCGTCCTTGGGTTTAATATAGAACGTGAGCCATGCCCCTTCAAGTTTCAGCCCGCGAATCTCGAAACCGAAGCGTTTTTTCGTTTCGAGGAGGACACGGTAGAACAGGGCGATTGCCCCCCGGAGCCGGAAGAGCGGCTCGCCGACATTAATCTCGGTGCGAATCTCGTACCAGACATTTTCAGAAAGTTCTCGTTTATACTTCATACCTTATATAAGGCGTTACCATCTGATTTGCTTTAGTCTGACGGGGAAAAAACGCGAAAAAGACGAAAAAATCGGGGATAGAACCTAAGTCCTTGAGCGTTGCGGCGCGTACCGGCCCTGTTTGGCTTCTATTGCTTACCGGATAGTCTTTTATCCACAGTTTGAATGATGTCGGGACACGAAAGCGGATTTTCACGGATTATACCCCGCTCGATCCGTGTTAATCCGCGAAAATCCGCGGACCTTTCTTTTCTTTTTGCTTACGTTGTTGACAGGCCCTGGCCCCCTCTTGCAACCTCACCCTTTTCCCGCTATACTGAACCTATGG
>JAISZQ010000341.1 GCA_031269165.1 Spirochaetaceae bacterium | reverse complement strand
AGGCTGAGCATTAAGGAGGCCGCCGTGCTTTGCGGCATCTGCGATGTGAACTATTTTTGCCGCCTTTTCAGGAAACGTTACGGGATTTCGCCGGGAAAATACCGGGAAAAGGAGTGGGGTTCCCCTCCGGGGAATTGACCATGAAGTCTGTTTTAACACTCCGAGATTCGGGGACGAGGCAGTAGGACGCGCTTCGCGCGAATGGATAATGGATAATTGAAAATGGAGAACGCCGTGAAGGCCGTACGGGCATAACACCCTGGATTGCCGCGCTACGCTCGCAATGACGGGGGATGGCGGGCGCAATGACAGGCGGCATCGTCATTGCGAGGAGCGAAGCGACGAAGCAATCCAGTCGAGGGGCGTACTCCCCCCGAAGGGGGGCCGATAGTCGTTCCCCCTACAACCCGCCCAAGGGCCTCCACGGCAGGTGGTGTGCAACCGGCCGCAATCGACCTGTTATCAAAGTAAATGCTATTGCCCTGAAACGTCCCCTTCTTATGTTTTTTGGGGAGAAGCGCTATACTCTCGGTCATAAAACGCAAGAACATGAATTATCTGGAAGCGGGCTTAAAAAAACTGGGCATTGAATCCCCGGAGAAAAAGGCGAGGTTGGAGCAGTATCTCGCCGAAATAGTGCGGTTCAACCCGTTGTACGGCCTCGTGAGCGGCAACGATAAAGACGAGATCATCGTCCGGCACATTCTGGATTCGCTTGCCCCGTGGCAACATATCCTGCGCGAGGTGTCCGCATTGCCCCCGTCCGGTTCCACCGGGAAGACCGCACGTCGGGAGATTGCCGATGTTGGCTCGGGTGCGGGGTTGCCGGGAATTCCCCTCGCGGTGGTGATGGACGGGTGCCGCTTCCTGCTCATCGAAAAGATGGCGAAGCGGGTCACGTTCCTGCAAAACGTGAAGGCGTTGTTGCGGCTGTCCAATGTCGCGATCATCGAAGGCGAAGTTGAACGATGCGGCAGGGACGGGATACGGGTTGACATGGCGTTGTGCCGGGGGTTTTCCGCGATAAACGACGCGCAGGTCGGGGCGTTTTCGCGTATCTTGAAGCCCGGCGGAGGATTGATGGTCTTTTACAAAGGGAAACGGGAAAAGATAGACCGCGAAACGACATCCTGCAAACGCCTCGCCCCGCAAGACTTCCGCGTCGAGCGGTACGCGGCGCCCTTCTTGAACGAGGAGCGCCATCTGGTTATCATAAAGCACGATGCTTCCGCTTAAAACCGCCGTTCTCTACTCCGCGCTTTCGGGCGTGGTGGTCTTGCTCTGCCGGGCGTTCCCGTTTATCTTTCTGGCCGATGGGAAAAATCCCCTCGCAAAACAGCGGACGTTTGTCTTTGTCGCGGAGAAAATCATCCCGCCCCTGGCGATGGTTCTGCTCTGCGTCAACGCGATCGTCTCGCCGGTTCGAGAGAACCCCGTCCTCCTCGTTCCGGTCGCCGCAGCCTCCCTCCTCACCGCGCTACTCCACCTCCTCCGTCGGAACGTCCTCTTGAGCATTGCGGGCGGCACGGTGTGTTACATGGTGCTGATACGAGTCTGCTGACGGTCTACGCGAGTGGCAAGAAGCGGGACGTGAGCCCCCCGCCACCTGCCGTGGAGGCCCTTGGGCGTGTTGTGAAGGAACGCCCCTCGGCCCCCATTCTGGGGGAGAATGCCCCTCGGCTGGATTGCTTCACCCTTCGGGTTCGCAATGACGATGCCCCCCATCCACCTGCCGTGGAGACCCTTGGGCGCGTCGTGAGGGAACGCCCCTCGGCCCCCATTCTGGGGGAGAACACGAGCGAGCCCCCCGTCATTGCGAGCGAAGCGAAGCAATCCAGCGTGACGGCCCTCCCTTGGGCATATCGTGAGAGAACGCCCCTCGTCTGGATTGCTTCACCCTTCGGGTTCGCAATGACGAGGCCCCCATCCACCTGCCGTGGAGGCCCTTGGGCGCGTCGTGAGGGAACGCCCCTCGGCCCCCATTCTGGGGGAGAACACGAGCGAGCCGCCTGTCATTGCGAGCGAGCGGCACATTGCCGAGCGAAGCAATCTAGAGGGAGAACGCCCCTCGTCTGGATTGCTTCGTCGCTTCGCTCCTCGCAATGACGATGGTTCTCGCGTCATTGCGCCCGTCACCCCCCGTCATTGCGAGCGTAGCGCGGCAATCCAGGAAGCCCCCTTGCCCCCGAAGGGGGCCCCGATGCCCCTCCCCCTCACGATGCGCCCAACTTCGCCTCCACGGCAGGTGGCAAGGGCCTCCACGGCAGGTGGCGGGGGGCGTTGCGGGGGTGTCCCCCGCTGAAGGGGGTAGCGGAGGGCGTAGACCGGAGCGAGGGGGGAGACTTCCCCCCACCTTATTCTTGGGCGTGCCCTATAGACCCCCGAAGGCATCCTAACGGATGCCCCGCCCCCGGATCACGGCGGGGATCAAAGTAAATGACCCAGCCCCGCATCCCCTGCCGCACCGGTTGCTCTTTTACAAGGAGACGTACTATAATGATCCGGTAGCGGCGTCACGAGACGCCCTGTAGGAGGAATGTATGCCGAAATGGTTAGACGCGGCGGTGTTTTATGAGATTTATCCCCAGTCGTTTTACGACAGCAACGGGGACGGGATCGGCGATCTGGAAGGGATCGTGCGGAAGCTCGATTATATCAAGGGCTTGGGGTGCAACGCGCTCTGGATTAACCCGTGTTTTGACTCGCCCTTCAAGGACGCGGGCTATGATGTGCGGGATTACAAGAAGATTGCCCCCCGGTACGGCACCAACGATGACGCGAAGCGGCTTTTTCAGGCGGCCCACGAGAAGGGGATCAAGGTGTTGCTCGACCTCGTGCCCGGCCATACGAGCGAAGAGCACGAGTGGTTCACGGAGAGCGCGAAGAGCAATCCGGCGGCGGAGTACCGGAACCGGTTCATCTGGACGGACCACCCGTTCAAACGTGCCGAAAACTTGGGCTTTATCGGCGGCGAGACGGAACGTCCGGCGACCTACATCGTCAACTTTTTCAAATGCCAGCCCGCGCTTAACTTCGGCTTCTTGAAGCCTGCCGAGGGGTGGCAGTTGCCGATGGACCATCCCGACTGTGTGGCGACGCGGGAGGCGATAAAAGACGTGATGCGCTTCTGGCTGGACGCGGGGTGCGACGGATTCCGGGTAGACATGGCCGGTTCCCTCGTGAAGCACGACGACCAGGACAAGAGCGGCACGTGCGCGCTGTGGCGGAACATTCGCGCGATGCTTGACGCGGACTACCCAGAGGCGGCGATTGTCGCGGAGTGGAGTTGTCCCAAACAGGCGATTGCAGGCGGCTTTCACGCGGACTTTCTTCTTGACTTCGCCGAGAGCGCGGGCGGCTACCGCAGCATCCTCCGGGACTACCAAACGGACGAGGACAACCACATCATCAGCGCGGACACGAGTTTCTTCAAGAAAGACGGCAACCACGACATTCGCCGATTTCTTAGCGAATACTTCGACCACTACGAAAAGACGAAGGACAGGGGCTTCGTGAGCCTTGTGACCTGCAACCACGACACGATTCGCGTGCGCTACAACCTTGAGCCGGACGAACTGGCCCTCGCCTATGCGTTTATCTTCACGATGCCCGGCGTGCCCTTTCTCTACTACGGCGACGAAATCGGGATGCGCTACCTGAACCTTCCCACCAAGGAGGGCGGCTATTTCCGCACCGGTTCCCGCACGCCGATGCAGTGGGATGGAGGCGCGAACCTCGGCTTTTCGACCGCCGCGGCGGATAAACTCTATCTGCCGGTTGATCCGGCCCCTGACGCGCCGACGGTTGAACGGGCGGAAAACGACCCCACATCGCTCCTGCATATAGTTCGTTCTTTGTTAAAACTGCGCCGCGAGAATCCGGATTTGCAGGCAAAGGCGAATCTTGAAGTCATTCACGGGGGAAACGGGAAACTGCCGTTTATCTACAAGCGAGGTTCCCTTGTCCTTGCCGTGAATCCGGGCGCAGAAGAGGCGGCTACTTCCGTTCCTTTTACGGAATCCAAGCCGGTTGACGGTATCGGACGGGCACAGGGCGCGTGCGTGCTGAAAGACGGCGTGTGCCGTATGGGGCCGCAAAGTTTCAGCGTTTGGCGTGTATGACGGCAGATGAGGCGCACTCGCGCTTTGCGCGAATGGATAATGGAGAATTGAAAATGGAAAATGTCATGGCGAGACGGCGGTAACATAGTTGCCGCCTCATGACGGCCGGCTCACCTATTACCCATTTCCTCTTTTTTTGCCTCCAACTCCTTTCCTTCGTCAAACCAGAACTTAACAAAGGAACCATTCCCGCCCTTCGCAAGGTACTCATCAAAAAAAATCTGCCGGGACATCCGAGGTATACTCTTGTCCACAATAAGATTAGCAAGGAAATACAGCCGTTCATTGAGTGCCCGTTCTGCCGCCTGTTCCCGTTCAAAGGCTTCCTGTTTTGCCGCTTGTTCCCGTTCAAAGGCCTCCTGTTTTGCCGCCCGTTCCCGTTCAAAGGCCTCCTGTTTTGCTGCCTGTTCCCGTTCAAAGGCCTCCCGTTCTGCTGCCTGTTCCCGCGCGGACACCGCCTGTTCCCGCTCATACCTCCTTTGACGGCGGGA
>JAISZQ010000309.1 GCA_031269165.1 Spirochaetaceae bacterium | reverse complement strand
GCACGAAAATACGAGTTTTAACCCAATCAAAATACTAACAACAGCTTATTTATCGTGATTATTGCACTATTTTTTACGAAAAAAAGTGTGAAAATTTTCTAAGTCCCACAGGCTCCTAGCAGCGGAATATCACGCATTCGGATTGTCATCGTTCCCCCTGGAACAGCCGCAACCCAGAGCGCAATTGGGGCCGCGCTTGTCGGCGGAGCGGACAGCAATAATGGGAATTTCAGCAAGTCCGGTGATACCTTAACGGTGCCGCTTCATACTTCAAGTGGTGGCGGTTGGACGGGCTCCGGCCCGTTTGATGTTTACCGTCTCGTAGATACCAACACGTACACCAGGGTGACAAACAAGACGTTTACTACCGGCACAACAACGGTTTCTTGGTCAGATTTTACGTCAATAACCGTAAGTTGACCGCTTGGCTGCTCATCGGGGGGAGTGGTTCATTTTCAATCCCCCGAAGGGGCAAAGTCGTCATTGCGAGGCGCATGGCATGGCCGTCATTGCGAACCCGAAGGGTGAAGCAATCCAGGCGGGACAGCCCTCTGGATTGCTTCGCTTCGCTCGCAATGACGGGTAGTCCGTTCGCAATGACGCAATCCAGGCGGGGACGGCCTTCTCTCGTATTTCGATACGATTGTCCCCGCAGATAAAAGACTATCCGGTAAGCAATAGAAGCCAAACAGAGCCTGTTTCCTTAAACTTGTCCCTTTTTTCACTTTTTTCGCGCTTTTTCCCCGTCAGAATAAAGCAAATCAGAGGGTAACGCCTTATATAAGGTATGAAGTATAAACGAGAACTTTCTGAAAATGTCTGGTACGAGATTCGCACCGAGATTAATGTCGGCGAGCCGCTCTTCCGGCTCCGGGGGGCAATAGCCCTGTTCTGTCGCGTCCTTCTCGAAACGAAAAAACGCTTCGGCTTCGAGATTCGCGGGCTTAAACTCGAAGGGGCATGGCTCACGTTCTATATCAAGCCTCATGACGGTTTCAAACTGCCCAAAATAATGCAGTGGCTGAAACAAACGTTTTCCCTCCGCTTCAACCTGATGACGGGAAGGAAAGGCCACCTTTGGGGGGAACGGTACGAGTCGGAAATCCTAGACGGGGAGCCGCCTCCAGAGGCGAAAGAGGTTGACTGGGAGATGGTGACGGCAGAGGCGAAAAAGCCGATACCGGCGGTTATGGGCTACACACTGTCTTGGGACAGCCTGAGGCTGGCGGTATGTGAGGCAAAAACGAGTTTTTCGCCCAAAAACCAGCCTAATCCGGCGTTTCCGCCCGGTTAATCGGGGGCAAAGCCCCCGATTAACGGCAAAAAAGGCGGAACATACAGCCTCAGGCGTCCCGGCCAAAAACGGCCTCGGGGGAGGTCTGTCTTTTAGGGAATAGGGATTAGGTTTAAGAAGATGGGGGCTATCGTTGCGGTTGCGGGGACGGCTCTACCCTTGATTCGCATTAATAAGGGTATTATTCGTATTCATTCGCGGACAAGAACATATTGGTTCGTATTCGTGGTTAATGAGGGATAAGACTGTCATTGCGGGGTCGCGGAGCGGCGAAGCAATCCAGACAAGATAGCCCCCGGATTGCTTCGCTCCACTCGCAATGACGAGCGGCACCGGACGAGCCTGTTCGTGGTAAAATGAAGAATTTCAGGCGGGTTCGTCCAATCAGCCCATGACGCTTGCTGATATGAGGCAATATTTTTGTTTGACAACCGCTTATTCCGGGGTTATAATGGTTTAATACTTAATTCAGGAGGTATTTATGTCTGGATTTGCTCTCGTTATTATTTTTATTATCGCTATCGTGGCGATGATCGTCGCTATTTCCAAGCTAAAAATTCATCCGTTCCTTGCTATTATGGCCGTTTCTCTTATCTTCGGTCTGGTGGCGGGGATTCCGTTGGTGAATGTTACGGTGGACGGAAAGACGACACAGGGTATTGCGAATGTCATCGGGGCGGGATTCTCCGGGACCTTTACCAGTATCGGTATCGTTATCATTCTGGGCGCGCTCATCGGGACTATTCTTGAGGCAACAGGGGCGGCCTTCAAGCTGGCCGAGCTGGTCATCAAGGTTGTCGGGCCGAAACATCCCGTTCTTGCGGTGCAGATTATGGGCTGGGTGGTTTCTATTCCGGTGTTTTGTGATTCGGGGTTTGTTATCCTTGATCCTATCCGCAAGGCCCTGGTCAAAAAAACGAAGGTGAGCAGCGTGGCTATGACGGTGGCTCTTTCTACCGGCCTTTATGCTTCCCATGTGTTTATCCCGCCAACACCGGGCCCCATCGCTGCCGCCAATACCCTGGGAGTCGGCAATAACCTTCTCCTTGTCATGGGTCTGGGCGTGCTGGTTTCTATTCCGGCCCTCATCGGCGCGATGCTCTTCGCCCAGTATATTGCCAAGAAGGTAAAGTCCTCCGAGGATGTCGAGGTTGATACGGCGACGCAAAGTTACGAGGCGCTGGTTGCCTCTTACGGGAAACTCCCCAACGGGTTTATCTCGCTGGCACCCATCGTGGTTCCCATCATCCTGATGGCCCTGGGCTCGATCGCGTCTATGGCAAAATGGACAGGCTTCGCGTATAGCTTTTTCGCTTTCTTGGGGACGCCCATTATCGCCCTCGCGGCAGGCATCCTTTTCGCTATCTGGCAGCTTCACGGCGCGGGAAAGATAGACAAGTTCTATGCGGTGACCAACGATACGCTCAAAGTGGTAGGCCCGATCCTCTTTATCACCGCAGCGGGCGGCGTGCTGGGACGGGTCATTGCGTCCACCAGTCTCGTGAAGTTTATCACCGACAACTCAAGCGTGATTGCGGTAATCGGCATCTTCTTTCCTTTTATCCTCTCCGCAATCCTCAAAACGGCGCAGGGCTCTTCCACGGTGGCTCTGACCACGACAGCGGGTATCGTCGCGCCTCTCTTGGGGGCACTCAATCTGGACTCTCCGGCCAGAATCGCCCTTACGGTGATGGCCATAGGCGCCGGCGCGATGACCGTTTCCCACGCCAACGATTCCTATTTCTGGGTGGTTACCAACTTTGGCGGCATGACCCCCGAACAGGGTTACAAGACACAGACTGTTGCCACGCTGGTGGAGGGTGTTTGCGCTATGATTGGCGTATTTATCCTTTCGCTGATTTTGAAGTAGCAGGATAGAAAGGAGGGGGAAGTCTCCCCTGCCGGCAATTTAAGGATTTTTGTCCACAGATTACGCGGATTTTTCATATTGAAAACCCGTGTAATCTGTGAAAATCGGGATAAGGGAAGGCCTCCCCGCCTTATATTTTGGGAGGTGCTATATCGCGCAACCCAATTCGGCCCGGATGATTGCTACCAGTTTTTCGAGGCCGGCTTCTTCACCGCCATCATTTTCCACGGTAAAATCCGCCAGCTTCTCATATTCAGGCAGCATAGCCATGTATTCGTATAACATAAATTCGTTCCCGTTGCGTACCTCCGGTCTTTTTGGATCGGGTATAAATTTTGCCCGCACTTCATTGAGCATCTGATCCATATCCCGTTTGATATGGATAAACCGGCCCGTTTGCTGCAGGGCTTGCGCGTTTTTTTTGGATAAGGGTGTTTCCGCCCCGGTTGCGATGATGGCATTTGCCGCTTCTTTTGCGACTTTCTGTACAACCGTTTCCTCGGCCGTAATAAATTCATGGAGAAAATAAAAAAATGACAGTGTTTGATACTTTGTGCATATATAGTCCGAAACCAGTGTATCGGTATTGTAAAATTGCATCCCCAGCGCGATGGCGGCCTTTTCCCCCAATGTTGTTTTGCCGCAACGGGGTATCCCTATTAAAATAAAATTCATGGTATCTTTAATCTACCAAATTTGTTGTTTGTTTTCAACTATGTGTAGCTATTGTTTGTCTATTGAGGCTGTTCCAAAACCCAGTTAAAGGGGGAAGGCCTTCCACTGTCAACAACTTAAGAATTTTGGTCCGCGAATGGCGCGAATAAATACGAATAATACATACCCATCAGCGCGTATTCGCATACATTCGCGTACATTCGCGGACAAAAAAAC
>JAISZQ010000297.1 GCA_031269165.1 Spirochaetaceae bacterium | reverse complement strand
TCCTGTTTCGGGTTTCCGGCCGGGGCGTGGCACACCGTAGGTGTGCTTCAGTAATGCGTCCATCCATGGACGCTTGGGGTACGCCCACAAAACCATGCACCGCATGGTTTTGTCCCCGCAGAGGGGGATAGCGGAGGACGCAAGTCCGTAGCGAAGGGGGAGACTTCCCCCTGTCAACAACTTAAGCATTTTGTCCGCGGATTGACGCGGGTTTTCATGTCCGTTCGTGAGGTTGCGGGCCACGGGTCTGCTGGGTAAGCCTTATTTCTCCACGTTTATCCTGAATACTTGCACTTTTGGTATGGCTGGTATATAATAAAGGGTATAGGTCAACATTTAATGTTCCGCGTTTCCATGTTCCCCTCATGAACGGGAAGAGAACGAGAATGGAATTGAGGATGAGAATGTATCCCAAAAACTTACTGTTTAATGGAGGTTTTCGTGACTGAAAACATCGAGTTCCCTAAAGATCTTCTGTCATTCATTGATGAATGGAAGGTCAAACCGGGTAGCCTGATTATGATCCTGCACAAGACGCAGGAGACGTTCGGCTACATCTCGCGTCCGGCAGCGGAAAAACTGGCTCACTTGACCGGTATTCCGTTGGCGCGTATCTACGGCGTCGTGTCGTTTTACCACTTCTTCAAGACGACCAAGCCCGGCAAGCACAAGGTGTCGGTGTGTCTGGGCACGGCGTGTTACCTGAAAGGCGGCGGCGACATCATCGAGGATGCCCGCAAGACGCTTCGTCTCGCGCCCGGCGGGGTTACCGAGGACGGCCTGTTCTCGATAGACGAAGTTCGTTGTGTGGGATGTTGCGGCCTTGCGCCCGTCATGACGGTGGACAAGGACACCTACGGGAAAATGACAAAAGCGCAACTGCCCGGCATCTTTGACAAGTACCGGGAGGCATAAGGAGTAACGTATGGCAAAATTTACCAAAGATTCTCTGAACCAACTCAGGGAGGCCAAGAAAAAGGAATGGCGGAAGTGTCCCTACACGATACTTACCTGCGGGGGGACCGCCTGCCAGTCCAACAAGGGCGAGGAAATCTATCAGGACCTGGTTGCCGAGGCCCAGAAGCAGGGCGTGAGCGACAAAGTCCAGGTCGTCAAGACCGGCTGTTTCGGCTTCTGCGAGAAGGGGCCGGTGGTCAAGGTCATGTCCAACAACTTTACCGAGACCTCGTTCTATGTCGAGGTGAAGCCGGAAGACGCCGCCGAGATCATCTCGAAGCAGGTGAAGGGTGGCGAGGAAGTCGAGCGGTTGCTCTACAAGGATCCCAGCGGCAAGAAACACCGGCGCGGCGCGGGCGAAGGCAACATCGGCTTCTATCAAAAGCAGATTCGCGTGGTGTTGCGGAACTGCGGCATGATCAACCCGGAAGACATCAACGAGTACCTCGTGAACGACGGCTATGTCGCGCTCGAAAAAGCGTTGTTCGAGTGGAAGCCTGAGGACATCATCAAGCAGCTTGAAATTTCCGGCTTGCGCGGACGCGGCGGCGCGGGGTTTCCGACGTGGAGAAAGTGGGACACGACGCGCAAGGTTTCCAACGATGTCAAATACGTCGTCTGCAACGCCGACGAGGGCGACCCGGGCGCGTACATGGACCGTTCCACCATCGAAGGCGACCCGCACTCGGTTATCGAAGCGATGACGATTTGCGGCAAGGCGATTGGCGCGACGCAAGGGTACGTGTACATCCGCGCCGAATACCCGCTCGCCGTCAACCGCTTGGAAATTGCGCTCAAGCAAGCGAAAGAGTGCGGGCTTCTGGGCAAGGACATTCTCGGCTCCGGCTTCGATTTTGACATTGAGATCCGGCTCGGCGCGGGCGCGTTTGTCTGCGGCGAAGAGACGGCCCTGTTGCGCTCCCTCGAAGGTCAGCGCGGTATGCCGACTCCCAAGCCGCCGTTCCCGGCCATCGCGGGCCTCTGGGCAAAACCCACCTGCATCAACAACGTGGAAACCTTTGCCAACATCCCGGCGATACTGGTCAAGGGCGGCGCGTGGTTTGCCTCGATGGGTACGCCCGACTCGAAAGGTACGAAGGTCTTTGCCCTCACCGGCAAGGTCGAAAATTCGGGGCTTATCGAGGTTCCGATGGGTACGACGTTGCGCGAGATCATCTTTGAAATCGGCGGCGGCATTAAGAACGGCAAGAAGTTCAAGGGCGTTCAGACGGGCGGTCCCTCAGGGGGCATCCTGACCGAGAAAGACCTCGACACGCCGATCGACTATGCCGGTCTCGCCAAGATGGGTTCGATGATGGGTTCCGGCGGCATGATTGTCATGGACGAGGACGACTGCGTGGTTGACGTGGCCCGCTTCTACATGGACTTCTGCGTTGACGAAAGTTGCGGCAAGTGTTCTCCCTGCCGGATCGGCACCTCGCAAATCCTGGCGATTCTGAACAAGATCGCCGAGGGCAAGGGCGAAGAGGCCGACCTCGTCAAACTGGAAGAGATCGGGAAGGCGATGCAAAAGGCATCCCTCTGCGCGCTGGGCCAAACCGCGTCCAACCCGACGTTGTCCACCATCAGGAATTACCGCGACGAGTATATGGAACATATCCACGACAAGAAATGCCGCGCCGGTAAATGCAAGAAACTGGCGATTTTTGAAATCCTCGAAGATCCCTGCATCGGTTGTGGCAAATGTGTCAGGAATTGTCCCGTTGACGCGATTACGCCAAAGGAAGGCTGGGTGGCCCCTGCGGACGGCAAAAAGAAAAGGCCGCCGATGGTTATCGATCAGTCCAAGTGTATCAAGTGCGGCGAATGCTTAAGCAATTGTAAGTTTAACGCTGTGGTCAAGAAATAAGGAGAGGTCATTATGGTAAACATTAAAATAAACGGCACCCCGCTTCAGGTTGAGGAGGGGACAACCATTGTAAATGCGGCAAAGAAGGTGAACATCAAGATTCCGACTCTTTGTTACTGCCCCGACTTGTCGCCGTGGGCCTCGTGCGGTCTCTGTATCATCCGTACTGCGGGCCCCGGTTCGCCGCGTATGGCGCGCGCCTGTTCGACGGCTGTTGACGAGGGCATGGACATCGTTACCCACGACGCGGAGCTTATCAGTGTGCGCCGTAGCGTGCTGGAACTTATCCTGTCAAACCATCCCAACGACTGTCTCCAGTGCCCGCGCAACGGTTCCTGCGAGCTTCAGACGCTTGCCGAGGAGTTTGGCATCCGAGAGAATCCGTTCCAGCGGATCAAGAACAACCTCAAGATCGACGATTCCAACCCGTCTATCGTGCTGAACCCCGAAAAGTGTGTCCGGTGCGGACGTTGCGTCTATGTCTGTCAGAAAGTTCAGAACGTGTGGGCCATCGAGTTCTTGGGACGCGGGATCAAAGGGGCCATCGCGCCCGCCGCCGACGTGCCGCTGGGTGAAAGCCCCTGTATCAAGTGCGGTCAGTGCGCGGCCCATTGCCCCGTCGGTGCCATCTATGAGCGCGACGAGACGGCGGCAGTCTGGGCCAAACTGATGGATCCGGCCATCACGACCGCCGTGCAGTTTGCCCCCGCCGTGCGTGTCGCGCTTGCCGAGGAATTCGGCCTTGAACCCGGCGTTATCGCTACGAAGAAGATCTACGCGGCACTGCGGCGGCTCGGCTTTAACGCGGTCTTCGACACGAACTTCTCCGCCGACCTCACCATCATGGAAGAAGGCACCGAGCTGGTGAAACGGCTCACCGAGAAGTCCCCGGACATCCCGCTCATCACGTCTTGTTGTCCCGCCTGGGTCGACTACATGGAGAAGTACTACAGCGACTTCATCCCGAATTTCTCCACGGCGAAGTCGCCGCAGCAGATGATGGGCGCGATGATCAAGGGTTACTGGGCCGAGAAGGCGGGCGTTGACCCGGACAAAGTGTACTCCGTGTCGATCATGCCCTGTACGGCGAAGAAGTGGGAATGCCACCGCGACGACCACATGAAGAGCGCCGGGCACGGCTGGGACGTTGACATCGCAATCACGACCCGCGAGTTTGCCCGCATGATCAAGCAAGCCGGTATCGACGTGATGAACCTGCCGGACGAAGAAGCGGACAGCCCGCTTGGCCCCTACACAGGCGCGGGGACGCTGTTCGGCACGACGGGCGGCGTCATGGAGGCGGCGGTTCGTAGCGCCTACTTCCTTGTTACCAAGAAAGAGCTCGGTAACGTGAACTTTACGCCGGTGCGCGGTCTCGAAGGGGTGAAGGAGGCGGAAGTCGACCTCGACGGCACGAAGATCAAGATTTGTGTCGCCCACCAGATGGGCAACATCGAGTCGGTGCTGGAGCGGATTCGCGCCTGCCGCAAAGAAGGGAAACCTTCCCCGTGGCAGTTCATCGAGGTGATGGCCTGTCGCGGCGGCTGTGTGGCGGGAGGCGGTCAGCCCTACGGCGTAACGGACGAGGTTCGCAAGGCCCGCGCCGCCGGACTTTACCAAGACGACGAACAGTCACAATTGCGCTGTTCCCACCAGAATCCGCTGATAGCCCAGGCTTACCGCGAGTTCTTGAAGTCTCCCGGCAGTGAAGCCGCCCACAGGCTGCTCCACACCAACTACCACGCCCGCCCGCTCTACAACAAGTAGGGGCCCCCAGGGGCCTTCCTTGGTCCCGGCGTGTTGGGAAAGCGCAACGTTCCCCCTACGGGGGGCCCCCAGGGGGCCTTCCTTGGTCCCGGCGTGTTGGGAAAGCGCGACGGGTTCCCCCTACGGGGGAGTGAACGCTTTGCCTAACGTGCCGGGGCTTTCCTGAGGGCTCGGCGTGTTGGGAAAGCGCAACGTTCCCCCTACGGGGGAATGAACGCGCCGCTTAACACGCCGGGCCCCGCAAGGGCTTTGAACCCGGCGGGAAATTGAGGGAGCCCCGGTAAACACCACGTTGACCCGGCGGCTCCCTATTCAGGAATAGAAAAATGGTCCGCAGATTACGCCAAATGGCGGTCCAGATTACGCAGATTTTTCGTTTTTTGTCCGCGGATTGACGCGGATTTTCACGGATTATACCACGCTCGATCCGTGTTAATCCGTGAGAATCCGCGGACCTTTCTTTTCTTTTTGCTTAAGGTGTTGACAGCGGAAAGTCTTCCCCCTTTTATAGTTTCTTGGGAGAAGCACTATCGTTACCTTCCATTTACCATTTTCAAGCCATGCGGCACGTCATCGGCGGTTCTCGTAACGGGAAACTTCTTCGATGGCACGGACGCGGATGACGCCTTCGATGCCTTGGAGCCGGGCGGCGATGACGGAGGAGGTTTCCTGTTCGGTATCGATGATGTTGTAAGCGAAGCCGTCGCGGTGGTGGTTGATCATGTCCATGATGTTGATCTTTGACGCGGCGAGCATCGAGGTGATTTGGCCGACCATATTGGGCACATTGCGGTTCATGATGAGGAGGCGGTGGCCTGAGTGTTTGTCGAGTTTGCAAGCGGGGAAGTTCACCGAGTTCCTCACCGCGCCGGTTTCGAGGAAGCTCGCAAGCTGGCGCACCGCCATCACCGCGCAGTTTTCCTCCGCTTCGGGGGTTGACGCGCCGAGGTGGGGTATGCAGATGACGTTCCGATGCGCGATGAGCGCCGGGGTGGGAAAATCGGTAACATACACGGAGACGCGGTCTTCGTCGAGCGCCGCGAGGATGGCGGGCTCGGAAACAAGTTCGCCGCGGGCAAAGTTGAGGAGGCGCGCGCCTTTCTTGATTGTGCGGATCCGTTCATCGTTCAAAATGCCGCGAGAATCGGCGGTGAGCGGGATGTGGATCGTTATATAGTCGGAGACGGCAAGGAGGCTTTCAAGCGAATCGGCCTTGCCCACGGCGCGGGAGAGCGACCAAGCGGCATCCACCGAGATGAAGGGGTCGTAGCCGATCACGTCCATACCGAGGGAGAGCGCGTCGTTGGCGACGCTTACCCCGATCGCGCCCAGCCCGATGACACCGAGGGTCTTTCCCCTGATTTCCGGGCCGGTGAAATTGTTCTTTTCTTTTTCGACCAAGCGGGAAAGTTCCCCCGCATCCGCAGATGCGGCCGGATGCATGTTCATCGCAAGGGTCTGGCCCCAGAGAATCGCGTCCGTGATCTTGCGCGACGTGAGAAAGAGGGCGGCGAGGGTGAGCTCTTTCACCGCGTTGGCGTTGGCCCCCGGCGTGTTAAAGACGACGATGCCGCGTTCGGTGAGGGCCGACACCGGAATATTGTTCACGCCCGCGCCGGAACGGGCAACAGCGACGACCGATTTGGGGATGTCTATGCCGTGCAGGTCGGCGGAACGGAGGAGGAGCGCGTCGGGATTGGCAACGTCGTTCCCCACTTCATAACGGTCGCGGGGAAAATACTCCAGTCCTTTGGACGAGATGTTGTTCAGGGTCTTAACGTGAAACATGGCGGGCCTCAAAATCTTTCATAAACGCAACGAGTTTTGCAACGCCTTCTACCGGCATCGCGTTGTAGATGCTCGCCCGTATGCCCCCGACAAGGCGGTGTCCGGCAAGGTTCACAAAACCGGCGTTTGCGGCGGCGGCGAGAAACTCCTTGTCCAGAAGGTCGTCCCCCGTCACAAAGGGAACATTCATGATGCTCCGGTAGGGCGGCTTTACGACAGGACGGAAAAGCGTGGAGGCATCGAGATAGTCATAGAGCAGGGCCGCCTTTTCGCGGTTGCGCCGTTCGATGACGGGAAGCCCGCCCTCGCTTTCGATCCACTCAAGCACGAGGCCCATGATATAGATGGGATAACAGGGCGGCGTGTTGTACAACGAGCCCTCGTTCGCGTGGGTATCGTAGCGAAGCATGACCGGAGTCCAAGACGGCGCGTGCCCGATAAGGTCGTCGCGGATAATCACCACGGTAAGGCCCGCCGGACCGAGATTCTTCTGCGCCCCGGCAAAGAGAACGCCGAACGCGCTCACGTCAAGCGGCGCGGAAAGGATGCAACTGGAAATGTCCGCCACGAGGGGTACCGCCCCCGTTTTGGGAAGCGCGTCCCACTGCGTACCGACGATGGTGTTATTCAGGCAGATATAGTAATAGGCATCGTCCGCTCTCGGCGCGGGCGCGGCGGGAATGTAATTATAGGCGGCATCTTTCGAGGACGCGCGTACCGCGACATCGACGTACTTCACCGCCTCGTCCAGCGCCTTCTTCGCCCAAATGCCGGTCTCCACCAGCGACGCGGACTTCCGTTTCTCGCCCGGCTCAACCCCGGCAAGATTCAGCGGCACCATCGCAAACTGGGTGGACGCGCCGCCCTGCAAGAACAGCACTTTATAATGGGAAGGAATCCCCATGATCCTGCGGAGAAGCGCCTCCGCCTTTTCGATGACGGGCTTGAAGTCTTTGGAACGGTGGCTCATCTCCATGACGGATTGCCCCGTCCCGTTCGCGTCGCACATCTCAGATGCCGCCCGCTCCAGCACCGGCAACGGCAACACCGACGGCCCGGAAGAAAAATTGTATACACGCATGGGATAACTATACCGGGAAACCGCGCGTTTGGAAAGCCCTCTGCCGTGGAGGCGCTTGAGGCCGTCGCAAGGGAATAATACGAGGCTGTTTCAAAATCTCGCGGTGGGGGCTGGGCAGATTTCTCTTGAGGCCGTCTTTGGACGGGGACACATGAGGCTGTTTGTAACGCCGTTTTTGCGGTGAACGGGGGCTGTTAGCCGGGCGGAAACACGGAGGAAAACGCGAATTGGGGCGAAAAAGGCGTTTCCGAGCCTAATCCAGCCAGGTGGGGGCTGCCCAACCCCTTCGGGGAATTGAAAATGATAGGAAGGGAACGCCCAGCGACCAAAACACAACATTCTCCATTTTCAATTTACCATTATCCATTCGCGCCATGCGCGCACCCCCCTCCGGGGAATTGAAAATGGGAAATGATGCGCGCTTCGCGCGAATTGAAAATGATAAATGGATAATGGAAAATGATAAGACAGCCTTCCTGCCACGACATTCTCCATTTTCCATTCGCGCAGCGCGCTGGATTGCTTCACCCTCCGGGTTCGCAATGACGGCTACGCCACGCGCCTCGCAATGACGATGCCCGCCGTCATTGCGAGCGGAGCGCGGCAATCCAGGGCGTTATGCCCTCTCTGGATTGCTTCACCCTGCGGGTTCGCAATGACGATGCCCGCCCGTCTTTGCGAGCGACGCGGTCGCAGGGCTGCGCCCTGCTTTTGGAGTTTCGGGCGGGCTGCGCCCGCTTTTCCGAAACTCCACGACTGAAAGGGGCGCACGCCATCCCTTCTGGATTGCTTCACCAACGGCAACTGTGTTGCCGCGGGTTCGCAATGACGGCCATGCCATGCGCCTCGCAATGACGAGCCCGCCTTGTTCCTCGCAATAAAAACCTCTTGATGCGGTAAATCTCCCGGACGCCGGTGATGACCGGAGCCCGGGCGGGCGATGAAGCAAACGGCTGTTTTTGTTCCGCCCTTGCCGGAAAGGCAAGCCCCCGGAAAGGGCGCGGCAGACGCCTACCAGTTTTTGACGTGGTTGAAGTCATCATCCAGAAACGCGTCCTCGGAGTACATGACCGTCCGCGTTGTAACATCGAAACTGGTTTCAATATCCGCGGCCCTTCCGTTCTTTTTCCCGCTCGAACCGGGGGTATTCTTTCCCGTAACCTTCCACTGGCTGAAAATCGCACCCAGCGCGTCGACGTTCCCGTCGGGCTGCGGATGAAGCGCCCAGATCGTCATCCATTCGTCCTCCAGCGAGAACGTAAGGCCGCTTGTTTGCACAGGCCCAAGCCGGTTTATCAGCAGCGGAAGCGCGTCCTCCTTCTTTAAATTAAACATCGTCCGCGTCGCCGCGCTCACGACCAGTTCGGTCAGCAGCTGCTGTATCGTCGCCACGTCAGTTTTTGCCACCGTATCCGTTTTGTTCACTTTCGAACTGCGTTTTGGAAAATCGTGCCAGGTATCGGCGGTAAGCGTGTCAAAATTGTTCGGATATATGATCGTTGACAGCTTCTCAAACTTCAGGACCGTCGTGTGCCAGTCAGAATCCGCCCCTGCCGCGCCCAGCGGCTGCGCCATATTTTCCATATGGGGCATCATATACGAGCCGTGAACCCGCTCAAGATAGTATTCCCGGGTCTGCCCGTCGCGAGACTTGATTTTGACCGAGGCATCCGTGAAAGCAATATCGGCGGCTTGCCGGACGGTGCTCCCGTCCACTTTCGAAAGGGCGTTCGCCCGCGCCTCCACCGACTGTTTCGGGCTTAAGACAGCGACCAGAACGCTCTGGCCGTCCGGCAACTGGGACGATCCCTCATCAATGTATTTCCGCAGCCGGTCTTCATACGTGTGCGGGCAGGTATACCCCATCGCGTTCAGCTGTAGCTTCAGGTTCGCCGTGGTGAGAACGGACGGCTGCGCCGCCACAAGCGGGAACGTCATTCTCTCAGGATTAAAAGGCATAGTGTTTTCCTCCAAATAAATAAGTATACGGCACGCTTTGGGGCGGCGCCGTTTGCCCGTCTTTTCCGCCCCCCAAGTGGGCGGGCTGCCCGTCATTGCGCGCTTCGCGCGAATTGAAAATGATAAATGGATAATGGAAAATGATAAGACAGCCTTCCTGCCACGACATTCTCCATTTTCCATTCGCGCAGCGCACTGGATTGCTTCACCCTTTGGGTTCGCAATGACGATGCCCGCCGTCATTGCGAGCGGAGCGAAGCAATCCAGGGCGTTACGCCCTTCTGGATTGCTTCGTCGCTCCGCTCCTCGCAATGACGGCCATGCCACGCGCCTTGCAATGACGGGCCGCCACGCTTTCGCAATGACGGCTGGCGGAACGGGGATGCGCGTGTTCGCGGATTTCCCTGTCCCGCCTAAATCTCGCCCGTCATTGCGCGCTTCGCGCGAATTGAAAATGATAAATGGATAATGGAAAATGATAAGACAGCCTTCCTGCCACGACATTCTCCATTTTCCATTC
>JAISZQ010000294.1 GCA_031269165.1 Spirochaetaceae bacterium | reverse complement strand
ATCTTATGGGCTACACGCCGTGGGGCTGCATCGACCTCGTGAGCGCGTCCACCGGGGAGATGTCCAAGCGGTACGGCTTCATCTACGTTGACAAAGACGACGAGGGCAAGGGCACGCTGGCGCGGTCGCGCAAGAAGTCGTTCTATTGGTACAAGGGGGTCATCAAGAGCAACGGGGAGAAATTGTAAGGATAATTGAACGCGCCTGTGCGAGCGGGCGCGTTTGATTAGGGATAAAGGTGGAGGGCCGTGCTGTTGTCGGAGAGGTCCTATTTAGAAGGGCCTTGACATTTTTGCGGAGGTGGCCGATAATAGAGTATCGGGTTTTACCAGCCTTAAAAGATTGGTAAGTTCGTTGTTGAGGGCTGTAGGCTGGGCGTCTTGACCTTGTTCGTCAGGGTGGGGCGCCGCGCCTACGGCCTTCTTTGTTTCTTCAATGTCTACCACTTCAATCGAATAAATTTTTGAGGCTTCGTTGCGTACCGCAAACTCTTTAACCGTTATCTTTACAGGATAGTATGTTCCCTCATATTCCATAACCGTACCGAACCGGTGTATCTGTTTTATATTCGGGTCGTTGCGCTTATCCTTGTGTGTGATATGTATCGGCGCATTTTCAAAAAGGTGGTCAATATTTGCCACAGTTTGCGCGTGAACGATCGGGTTTACCGATTTTTTTGTTGCTTTCTCACTTCCCATCTTGCCGATTGACCGCTTGGAAATAATCGCGCTTATGTTGGTCGCGGCATTTGTAAACACTTTCTTTGTTTCAATAAGTTTTTTAACAACGGCTTCCGCTTCAGAGATAGTGTTAACTTTTTGGGGCATGACCGCTTTTTTCATTATCGCTTCCCGCGTTTCCTGTTTCCCCTTATTGTCTTTGTCCATTCCCCCATTATCGGCACCTTTTACCGAGCAAGGGATGCTGGGGCTGAATGTTCGCGTAAGAAATCGCTCTAGAGGGATAGCGGGGCGGGCCCGTCATTGCGCGGCGGCGGCAACACAGTTGCCGTGGGTGAAGCAATCTAGACAAAATGGTCATTCGCTGGATTGTTTCGCTCCGCTCGCAATGACGAGAGACTCGCTCGCAATGACGAAGAATAACGGGGCGGTGCCGTCATTGCGAACCCGAAGGGTGAAGCAATCCAGACGAGAAATGCCTCCACAACAGAACATTCTGAAAAAAAGTGTGAAAAATCATCGAAAAATCGCCCAAAAACGAAAATTTCTCTTGACAAGCGGAGAAAGTCGGGCGATACTATGAGAGTAGGATTGTTACCGGCGCAATACCGGGCATTACCTGTTTATGAACATGGACAATAACGGGTAGTGTGGATGACGAATATTCACGAACACAACAGGAGTATCTTCTTCGCTGAGGCCCGCCTTGTCTATCCCCATTGGGAGACAGGAGCCCTGTTTTGGGAAACTGCGGACCGGGGAACCGGGACGTAAATATAAATTTGAGGAGTATGAAAATGGCAAAGGATTTTGGAAAGACAGCCCAGGGCGTATTGGACGGCGTGGGCGGCAAAGAGAACGTGAGGAGCGTTGTGCACTGCGCGACGCGCCTTAGGTTTACGCTGGTTGACAGCGCAAAGGCAAACGACGACGCGGTGAAAGGAACCACGGGCGTGGTGAGCGTGGTCAGGGCGGGCGGATTGTACCAGGTGGTCATCGGGAACGATGTGCACGAGGTCTTCGAAGAGCTAGGGAAACTGGGGGTTTTGACCGGCGGAGGAGCAGAAACTGGCAGGGGGGGGGGGTCTCCAAGAGAAGCAATCCATCGGAAATATGCTGATGGGGACGATTTCCGGCGTGTTTGCCCCAATCCTTCCGGCGTTGACGGGCACGGGTATCATCAAAGGCGTAATCGCCATTCTGACCACGGCGTTTCCGGACTGGGCGGGTTCAGGCGATATGTCCTACACGGTGCTTCAGGCTGCGGGCGATGCGCTGTTCTATTTTCTTCCTGTTCTTGTTGCGTACACGGCGGCCCAGCGGTTCGGGCTTGATCCGATTGTCGGCATGGTCATCGGCACGGCACTGGTCTACCCGGACATCGTGGCCCTGTATCCCTTCGGGCCGTGGGGCTTAAACAAATTCCTCGGCTTGGATATTCTGGTCATGATGCGCTACTCCGGCACGGTGCTGCCCTCGATTATCGCGGTATACGGCGCGTCCAAACTGTACAAACATTTCCGTAAAACGTTGCCCTCCGCAATCAAGAACTTTATCACGCCGTTTGCCACGCTGGTCATCACAATACCGCTGACGTTCCTGCTTGTTGGCCCGGTCTTCGGCGCGGTCGGGTTGGGGATTTTGGTCGGCCTTCAAAACATTATCTCGATACCATTTATCGGTTCGGTTATCGTTGGTTTGCTTGTTAGCGCGTTTATGCAAGTAATGGTTATTTTCGGTCTGCATTGGGCGACCATACCGATTATGATGTCGGAAATGGCATCGCCAAACCCGTTTTTCGGCGGCGCGCACGTTTCGATACTTTTTGCCTATATCCAGATTCCTGTTATCGCCCAAATGGGCGCGGTGTTTGCGATGGCGCTGAAAATGAAGAATGCGGAACGGCGGGCGGCAGCGGTTGCAGCGGGTATCAGCGGCGTATTCGGCATCACCGAGCCGATTATTTACGGGTTCACCTTGCCCAAAAAGAAGCCGTTCGTGTATGCCTGTATTATCGGGGGAGTGAGCGGCGCACTTGCCGGACTTCTCGGCAGTTTCAATTCAGGCGGCTACGGCATCGCCCAGCCGATGGGCGCAATAGGCATATTCACCTACCCCACGTATCTCTTGCCCGGATTTGCCGGGTCAACGATGAACTTTGTTATCGGGCTGGGCGCGAGTTTGCTTTCGGTCGGGCTGACCTTTGCTTTGGTCTACCTCACCTACAAGCCGGACGAGGCAGAAATGAAAGTGGTGGAAGAAGTCGTCATCGACACATCGAAGGTCAACCTTGCGGCGGCTCAAAAAGTCTACGCCCCGGTAAAAGGGCGCGTTCTGCCCATCACCCAGTCCGCCGACCCCGCCCACCAGCAGGAAGCGGTTGGCAAGGGCGTGTGCTTCATGCCGCTGGGCGGTAAAATCTACGCGCCGTTTGACGGAACGGTCGAGATGGTCTTCGATACGAAGCACGCGATCAGCATCAAGTCTCCCGACGGCGTGGAAACACTCATCCACTGCGGCATCGACACGGTGAAACTGGGCGGCAAAGGCTTCACGCCCCATGTGAAAGACAGCGAGGCGGTCAAAGCGGGCCAGTTAATCTTGGAATACGACAAAGATATCATCGCGCGGGCCGGGTTCAACCTTGAGACGCAGGTCGTCATCACCAACTCAGGCGACTACACGGCCATCACCCAAGCGAAAACCGGGGATTGCAACGTGGGCGATTTGATTCTCTATGTTGAGTAAGGGGAAAAAGCATGAAAATTATCGTTGCTGAAAACTTTGAACACATGAGCAGGCTTGCGGCGGACCTCTTTATCGGCGAAGCCTGCCGGGACGGAAGGGTGAATGTCTCCATCACTTCGGGAAACACGCCGCTGGGAGCATATTCTCTTATTATTGACGAAATGGCAAAGGTGGGCGGGTTTAAGAATGTCCATTACTACAATTTTGACGAGATACCCATTCTGAATCCGGAAGGGAAATTTGCGTTCTATTTGACGCTGGATTTTTTGACCAAGGTTTTTTACGGCCCCGCTTCCGTTTCCCCGGAACAGATACATCACCTGAACGAAAAGAACTATCAGGACTTTGAGGGGCGGCTGGCTAGTGACGGCGGCATTGATCTTATGCTCATGGGGCTTGGCGGTGACGGGCATTTTTGCGGCAATATGCCGCAGGCTGCCCGGTTCAACGCGGGAATCTACAAGGTGAACCTTTCCGACGAGTATTCGTGGTTCAAGGCTTTTCGGGAAATCCTGGGGGAGAATACGGTCAAAGAGATGGTCACCATGGGACCCCGGACGGTACTCGGCGTTAAACGGCTTGTTATGATTGTCAATGGAAAACAGAAGGCGGAAATTCTGAAGAAGTGCGTGGAAGGAGAAGTAACCGAAAGCATTCCCGCGTCTGTTCTAAAACTGCATCATAATTTCACCCTTATAGCCGACCGTGAGGCGGCTTCCATGCTGGACCGCGCCGTGCTCCAAAAATACGCATGAGAAGCGAACGAGGGGCGTGGTGAAACGTCCCCGTCATTGCGAGACGGCGGCAGGTTGCCGACGACGAAGCAATCCTGACGGGGAAGCCCTCCACTGGATTGCTTCGCTCCGCTCGCAATGACGAAGGGCAGCGAACGAGTCCGTCATTGCGAGACGGCGGCAGCATAGTTGCCGTTAGCGGTGAAGCAATCCAGGCGGGGAGGTACCCACTAGATTGCTTCGCTCCGCTCGCAATGACGAGGGGTAGCGAACGAGTCCGTCATTGCGAGGGCGGAGCCCGAAGCAATCCAGACGAAGAGGTCCCCGCTGGATTGCTTCGCCCGTTCTCACGAACGGCTCGCTCGCAATGACTGGGACAGTGCGCGAATGGATAAGAGCATTGAACAGGGAGAATGCCGTGTTTTGGAGACTGCGCGTTCTGTTACCATCATTTTTCAGTCTCCATGTACCATTTTTAATTCCCCAAAGGGGATTTCCCCTTTGAGAAATATTTTTTATGAGGAGGGAGAACATGAGTTTTCCAAAAGGGTTTTTGTGGGGCGGCGCGATTGCCGCTAATCAGGCGGAGGGCGCGTATCGGGAGGATGGCAAAGGGCTTTCCTGCGCGGACGTGGTACACGGCGGCAAGGGGCGTCTCACGGAGTTACGGGATGCGGCGGTAATGAGGAAGATTATCGCGGACCCCACGGGGTTTTTCCCGTCTCACGAGGCGATTGACTTTTACCATCACTACAAAGAGGACATCACGCTCTTTGCCGAGATGGGGTTCAAGGTGTTCCGCACTTCGATCGCGTGGTCGCGGATTTTCCCCAACGGGGATGACGCGCAGCCGAATGAAGCGGGGCTTGCCTTCTACGACCGTCTCTTTGACGAATGCCGCAAACACGGTATCGAGCCGCTGGTGACGATTTCGCATTATGAGTCGCCGCTCGCACTCACGAAAAAGTACAACGGCTGGACGAGCCGCGAGCTTATTCCGTTGTTTGAACGGTATGCGCGGGTGCTGTTCAAGCGGTACAAGGACAAGGTGAAGTACTGGCTCACGTTCAACGAGATTAATATGTCGCAGTTTGCCCCGTTTTTTGGTACCGGCGCGCTTATCGACAATCCGGCAGAGAACCGGCAGCCGGTCTATCAGGCGGGCCATAACCAGTTGGTGGCGAGCGCGCTGGCGGTAAAGGCGTGCCACGAGATCATTCCCGGCGCGAAGATCGGCAACATGATTGTTGCGATGATGGTCTACCCGTATTCGTGCCGCCCGGAGGACATCTGGTTCAAGACGGAAGAGGAGCGGAAGACCTACTTTTACAGCGACGTACAGGTACGGGGCTATTATCCCGCCTATATGGAGCGGTTTTTCGAGAGGACGGGGATCGCGCTTGAGCGGGGGCCTGAGGACGCGCGGATTTTACGCGAGGGGATGGTCGATTTTATCTCGTTTAGTTATTACATGAGCTTGACGATTTCGCGTGATCCCGCACTTGCCGGGGCCGAGAGCAACCTCTTTGACCTCTTTGGCGGGGTGAAAAATCCCTACCTCAAGACTTCCGCGTGGGACTGGGAGATTGACCCGCTGGGACTGCGGACATTGCTCAACTTTCTCTACGACCGCTACCAGAAGCCGCTGTTTATCGTGGAGAACGGCCTCGGCGCGAAAGACGTGGTCGAGGCGGACGGCTCGATCAACGACGATTACCGCATCGACTACCTGCGCGATCA
>JAISZQ010000287.1 GCA_031269165.1 Spirochaetaceae bacterium | reverse complement strand
TTTGTCCCGTAGACCTTAACTTCCGCTTTGCCATTGCTTGTATCGCTTGCATCGTTTATATGCAGGGAAACGGCAATGTCTTTATTGGCGCAGCACACCATGCCGAGTTTTTTATAAGGGAGAAAGTATTGGTTGTCAATAACAAAGGAATCGTTCAGGGAGTGAACTTATCCCTTAATTACTGAAAATTTCGCTTGACAAAGAGCGCATCTGTGGTATACTGAATATATGTTGTGGTGTGTATATCCGACCGATGAGGTCAGTGCGCGGGAAATGGTGTTTGACCAGGCGCAAAAGTATGGCGGGAACGTGCTTTTTACGTCCCTCCACATCCCCGAAAGCGAGGGGCTGAAGGCGTATGTGGATTATTTGCGGGAAAAGCACGAGAAGGGTTTTACGTTTTTTGCCGATATTGCGCCGCTGACGCTCAAGCGGCTGGACATTTCGGTGGACGACCTGCGGGATTTGCGGCAGGCGGGCATTGTCGGGTTGCGTATTGACTTTGGCTTTTCCCACGCGGAGATCAAGCGGATTGCGGAGAGCGGGCTGCGGATCGCGGTGAACGCGAGTTGCGTAACCGAGGCGGATATCGAGGCGCTCGCGTTGCCTGACCTCGCCGGCTGGCATAATTACTATCCCCGGCCCGAAACGGGCCTCTCGCGGGACTTCTTTCTCGCGCAGAGCGCGCTGTTCAAGGAGCGCGGTCTTCCGCTTTACTCGTTTATTCCGGGGGAACGGCAGTTTCGCGCCCCGCTTTTCATGGGGTTGCCGATGCTGGAAACCCAGCGGTACAAAAACGCCTATCGGAACTTCTTGGAGATAGCGTATCTCTCGCCGGAAAGCGCGGTGGTGTGCGCGGAGGGGACGCTTTACGAGGAGCACGCTTCGTGGATTCAGCAGTATGAACAAGAGGGCGTGCTTACCGTTCCGCTTGCGTCCGTTGACGGTGCGCTCAAGAAAACGCTTTTTGACCGGGAATTCACGGTGCGGCCTGAGCTGACGGGCATCTCCTTGCGGCTTGAGGGGACGCGCGGGGTAGTGAAGCCGGAAAAAGCGCTCCAGGGCGAGACGCGCGCGCGGGGGTCGATTCAGATGGACGGCGCGTTATGGGGACGGTATGAGGGCGAATTGCACCTGATGCAAAAGGATATGCCGCTCGACCCCCGCTCGATACGGGTTGCGGAGATACCTGATCCCTACAAGGCGATAGCCGGTTTTATCCGGCCCCGGCAAAAGATTCGGTTTCATTCGGTTTTATAACGAGGGTTAATAAGGTAATTATGAAGGATAATTGTTACGCGCAAGCGGCAAAAGCGGCAAAAGAACGGGAAGGCAAGCCGCAGACTTTGCGCCCTTCACGCCTCACGCCTCACGATTATACTTTAACAGAAACAAAGAATGTCAAGTACCTGACAGGTAAAATCCCGCTTTTTTTAGGAGACAACCCTCCGGTTTATCCATGTTCCCCATTTTCGCCTAAAATCGCGTCATTCGGGGGAAAAAACACCCCGTCCGTTGGCAAGAACGACTCGTCCGTTGACAAGAATACCCCGAAGTCTTTAAACTTCACCTCCATGTCTAAAGATTTTAGCCCAAATTCTTTAGATTTTAGTCCAAATTCTTTAGAATTTAGCCCAAACTCTTTAGAATTTAACCGAAAATCTTTGGATTTCAAGCCAAAATCCCCGGGCAATAGGGCGTTTTTGGACAAAAGCGTCTCATTTTTAATACAAAAGGAGACATATATCATGAGTCATCGATCAAACTGGCTCCCGGAAAGGCTATTGGCAATGGCCGGTGGCTGGCTTTCAGTATGCGCCGGCAAAAAACCGGCTGGAATATCCTCGTCGGACGGCATAAACTGGGCGTGGGGTGAAGATAAGTGATGAGGGGTTATGCGGGGCGGCTGATGACGAGCATCTGACCACTGGCCGCTAGCCGCTAATCACTATGAAGCGGGCGGGCAAACGTCGCTCCGACGGCGCGTTTGCCCGGTCTCTATTACCATTTTGGTGTTATCCGTGTATGCGGTTACATAATACAGAAGAGAGGAATGGATTATGAATTACGAGCAAATCGCAAAAGAAATTTTGCAGGCGGCGGGCGGAGCGAAAAACATTTCGGCGTTTACGAATTGTATGACGCGGCTTCGTCTGGACGTGGCGGATCAGGGCGCTGTCGACGCGAAGGCAATAAAAGCCATGCAGGGGGTCTTGGGGATTGTGCAGGGTGACCAGTTTCAGATCATCTTTGGGCCCGGCCACGCGCAACGGATGCGAGAGGCGTTTGCCAAAGTGAGCGGGCTTGCCGCATCCGCCGAGGTTGACGCCGGGGGTGACACCGAGGTTCGGGATGTCGCCGGGGAAACGAGGGCGAAGGTGAAGGCGAAACAGCAGACGTCGGTACACACCGCGTTCCGGCACATCGGGAACATTTTCATCCCGGTTATCCCGGGGTTCATCGCCTGCGGCCTTATCACGGCGGTGGCGAATGTGTTGAAGACGCTCGCGCCGGGCGTGGTAAGCCATCCGTGGTTCGTTCTCTTCGCGGCGATGGGCGGCGCGATCGGCGGGGCACTGCATCTCGTGACCGGTTATAACGCGAGCAAGGAGTTCGGCGGGTCTCCGGTGCTGGGGCTGCTTGCCGGCGCGGTAAACTACCTGCCCGCCCTGAGCGGCGTTGTGGTGCCGATTCTGGGGATCACGCTGGCGCCCAGTTACGGCGGCGTGTTGGGCGTGGTGTTTACCGCCTACGTCTATACGGTGATAGAGAAGGCCGTCCGCAAGGTGATCCCTGCGGCACTTGATTTGTTCCTCGTGTCTTTTATCACGGTGATTCTCGGTTCTATTGCGGCGTTTGTCGTGATCATGCCGGTATCGGCACTGCTGATGAAGGGCATCACCTTTGTGCTTATCGACTTCGCGCTCCGGCAGGGCGGCGTTATCGGCGGATTCCTCCTTTCCTCGCTCTTTTTGCCGCTCGTGATGCTGGGCATCCACCAGGGCCTTACGCCCGTTCACGCCCAGCTTATCGCCGAACACGGTTTTACCGAGTTGTTGCCCATTTTGGCACTGGCCGGAGCGGGTCAGGTCGGCATGGCGCTCGCGGTGTTCTTTAAGACCAAGGACGAGAAGCTGAAAAGGATCGTTTCCAGCGGCCTTCCCATCGGCTTTTTGGGGATCGGCGAGCCGCTCATTTACGGCGTTTCGCTGCCGCTTTTCTATCCGTTCATCACCGCCTGCGCGGGCGCGGGGTTTGGCGGCGCGTTGCTGGGGATCGCGTCTTCAACCGGCGTTGAGGTCGGCGCGAAAGGGATGGGGGTTTCCGGCCTCCTCTTGCTCCCGTTGATTGACAAGTGGTACTGGTACCTCGGCGGACTCGTCTTGTCCTATGCGGGCGGGTTTATCCTGACGTGGCTCTTTGGTTACAAGGAATCAATGCTGGAGAGGTTGCGGTAATGGCACTTGAAAATCTAACAACCGAGACGCCGAATCCCCGGACGGCGGATCTTGACCTGATGTCGCCGCTTGAGTTTGCCAAGGTCATGAATGATGAGAATCTGCGCGTGTTCGAGGCGGTCGAAAAGGCGCTTCCTGAGATCGCCAAGACGATCGAGATTGTCGCCGGCCAGTTCAAGGCGGGCGGCCGTCTCTTTTATGCGGGGGCCGGCACGAGCGGCAGACTGGGCTTGATGGATGCGGTGGAATGCGTGCCGACATTCGGCGTGAGCGACGGCCTCGTGATCGGCCTCATCGCGGGCGGGGAGCGGGCGTTTGTCAAGGCGGTCGAGGGAGCCGAGGATTCCAAGGCGTTGTGCGTGGAAGACCTGAAGAAACTCGCGTTTTCGGCGAAAGACGTTTTTGTCGGGATCGCCGCGAGCGGGAGAACGCCCTATGTGATCGGCGGGCTGGAATACGCCGCGTCGCTTGGGGCCGAGACGGTGGCCGTTGCCTGTAATTACGGGAGCGAGATTGGCAGGATCGCCAAGACCCGCATCGAAGTGGACGCGGGAAGCGAGGTGCTGACCGGCTCCACGCGGCTCAAGGCGGGGACGGCGCAGAAAATCATCCTCAACATGATTTCCACAGGCGCGATGATCCAAACCGGCAAGGTTTACAAGAACCTCATGGTCGATGTGCTGACCACGAACAAAAAACTGGTAGACCGCGCCCGCCGTATCGTCATGCGGGTTACCGGGGTAGGCTATGACAAGGCCGATGCCGTGCTGAACGAGACGCATAACAAGGTGAAACCGGCTATCGTGATGATCCTCAATGGATGCAACCTTGAACGCGCCCAGGAGATACTAAAGGAAAACGACGGCTTTATCCGCAAAACGATCAAACCGTCCGGCCCCGAGCAAACTGCGTTTGCTTAAGGGGGCCCCCTCGGGGGGCTTTCCTCGGGCGTGTCGTGAGGGGAACGGGCAACGGCCCCCCTTCGGGGGGAGAAGGCCTGCTGTCAACAAATTAAGAATGGTCCACAGATACTTTATGATATTTTGTAAAAGTATCTGTGGACCTTTTCATCTTTTTTCAAAATTTCTCACTTTTTCCACAAAAAATACGTGAAAAATGCGGGGTACCCCCGTGATGCCTCAAAACAAAACCTAGCCGAAATTAAGTCTAAATCCTGTATAGACATAGACTTAAACTATGCTTATTTATGATTCCTGACGGCTTTTAGCCTCTGCGTAACTCTTTATCCTGCTTAGACTTAATGCCTTGTCCAATCTCTTGCCATACAACAACTTAGAGCATTTGGGCTAGATTTTAGTTTTGAGGCAACGACCTCTTTTCGGCTAGATTAATTTTGAGTCAATGCTCCGTAATGCCTCCCCGCATTTTCCCCGTTAAACCAAAAATCAGCGTCCCGGTAAATACCGTTACACTGTAACCGCAACCGCTTGCCGACAAGGGACTCATCGTAATCCAGATGATA
>JAISZQ010000220.1 GCA_031269165.1 Spirochaetaceae bacterium | reverse complement strand
GTGTCTATGAAAGGACCAAGAGAATTGGCGGAAAATGTCTGGTACGAAGTCCGTACCGAGATTAATGTCGGCGAGCCTTTGTTCCGGCTGGCGTGGGCGGTGACGCTCTTTTACCGCGTGCTTATCGAAACGAAGGCGAAATTCGGTTTCGAGATGCGCGGGCTTGTGCTCAATGAGGCATGGCTCACGTTCTACATCAAGCCCGCCAACGGGCTTGAGCTGCCCAAGATTATGCAGTGGTTAAAGCAGACGTTCTCCCTCCGGTTCAACGTGCGGACGGGAAGGAAGGCGCATCTTTGGGGGGAGCGGTACTGGTCGGAGATACTCGCTGGGGAGCCGCCGCCTGAAGCGGAAGAGGTGGACTGGGATGCGGTTGTGGCGGAGGCAAAGACACCAATCCCGGAGGAAATGGCCTACGCGCTGAGTTGGGACAGCCTAAGGACGGGGGTCTGGGAGGCGAAAACGAGTTTTTCGCCCAAAAACCAGCCTAATCCGGCGTTCCCACCCGGTTAATCGGGGGCTTTGCCCCCGATTAACCGATAAAACGGCGTTACATACCGCCTCAAGCGTTCCGGCCCACCACGGCGGCCAAAAGACTTGGGAGAAGTCTGCCCTTCTGCCTATGCCAGGGCAGACAGGCAACGTGCCGTTTTGAAACAATCTTTGCTCACAGTTTGAATGATGTCGGGGACACTAGGCGAGGAACCAGTCGGCACCTAAGCGAGGCGACCCCATCATTGCGAGGAGGCGGCAATTTGCCACGGCAATTAAGGAAACGACGTTGCCCTGACGGTTACCTTTACCCCGCCTCTATCTTTTTTTCTGAACCTGTGATACCATAGCGGCGTGGGAAAACTGAAACCTTTTGCTGACAAAAAAGCCTACGAAGCCGTGTGCGGCGCGTTCCGGCAGAGCGGCGGCGGCATGACCGTGGCCGATCTTGCCGCGAAAACCGCGCTTCCTCTTGCCGTGGTCAAGGAGGCCGCTCCCCGTGCCGCAGACGAGTACAACGGCAGCCTCTCGGTAACCGAGTCGGGGGAAATCCTCTATGCTTTCCCCCACGGGTTCAAGAGCCGCCGCCGGGGCGTGAAAGTCTTTTTGAAGAAGGCGTTGTCCAAAACGGGCAAGGCCCTCCTCACCTTTGGCAAGTGGGCGTTCAAGGTCTGGATCATGCTGATGCTGATCGGCTACTTCGCGCTGTTCATGCTGCTTGCCCTTGCCGCGTTGTTGCTCTCGGTTGCGGCCAGTTCTTCCAACAACTCATCATCGCGGCGGTCGAGCGACGGGGCGGTCGGGCTTGTGGGCGGCCTCTTCAACATGATTATCCGGCTGTGGTTCTACTCCGAGTTGCTTAACATGGACCGGAATTATGCCTATGGCCGCCGTCCCGTCGAAAAACCCCGGGGCCGCCCGTTGCACAAGGCGATTTTCTCCTATGTGTTTGGCGACGGCGACCCCAACGCGACCATCGAACAGCGGCACAAGAGCGCGGTCATCGCGTTTATCCAGGCGAACAAGGGCGTTATCAACCTTGAGGAATATATTGCCATCACCGGAAAACCGCCTGAGGATGCCGACCGCGCCATCACCGCGTTCTGCGCCGAATTCTCAGGGTCGCCCGAAGCGACAGATGACGGCACGATCGTCTACCGCTTTGACGACCTGATGCTGAAAACGGAGGGCGGCGCGTGGTCAACCACCGTTCCTTATAAACAACTGTTGCGGTTTTCGGGCAACACCCGGAAGATGAACACGTGGTTCGCCGTAATCAACACGGTAAACCTCGCCTTTGGCGGCTATTTCTTGTACCATTCCCTGATCCCGCAAACCGGGCCGGTAACGCTTTTCAACTATTTCTACCGGGTGACCGGGATTTTGCTGGACGTCGGCGCGTCCGGGGCGCAAACGTTCCTGTTGCCGGTGCTGGGCGTCGTGCCCGTCGTGTTCTCGCTGTTGTTCTGGGTCATTCCCATCGTCCGCAACGTGAGTTTGAAAAAGGAAAACGAACGGATTAAGTTCGAAAACTTGCGCAAGATCGGCGTACAACACGTCTACACCGCGCCACTTTCGGTGAAACCCGCCGAGATAAAGAGCAGCATGACCGAGGCCTCGCCTGAGAATGGTCCCCGCGCGCAGGATGCCATCATCAAGGAACTGTCGTTCTTTGGCAGCCCCGACGTGACGGCGGACGAGAACGGCGAACTCACCTATGCGTTCACCGCGATCAAGCGGGAAAAAGACGCGACACGCGCATACCGCGATTCCCTCGATACCGGCGGCGCATCCGGTTTGGGCAAGGTGGTATTCACCGCGTAAGACCTAAACAACAAGGGCCCAATCAAATCTGAAGTGCGAAAATAAGGGAACATAGAAAAGGCATCGCCAAGCCCGGTAAAATATCATAAAGTATTCGTGGCTTTATAGAATAGGGCCCCCGCTCGATTTTACTCATATTTAACCAAATCGCCACGAAACACTAACAATCGTCAGTTACAATGGGCTCATCTTAATGACAAGGAGTATTTGATGAGTAGTTCGAAACTGAAAAATGTGGCGCTGGTATTGCTTGCGGTCCTCTGGGGAACCGGCCTCTATGCGGGGGGACAGAAGACGAAAAGCCAGGCCCCTTCCGTGCCGGCGGGCTGACCGAAAGAGCTGGTGATGTGTTACCTTCTCAACGAGGCCACCGAGGAATTCGCCGAGTACCGGAGCGGTATTCAGAACGACCTCGGCGCCGCACTGGGGATCAAGGTGACAGAGATCAATGCGGCGGACTATAACGCCGTGGTGGAAGCCATGCGTACCGGCCATGCGGACATCGCCTCTTTTGGCCCCGTTACCTATGTGCAGGCGGTGCAACGGGCCGGGGTGGAAGCGATGGTGGTGGTCGCGCCCTTCGGGGACAAGAGCCAGGCGGGCTATACCTCCAAGATCATCGTCAAGGCGGGAAGCCCCATTAAAACCCTCCAAGACCTGCGGGGCAAGACCTTCGCCTTTGTAGATCCCGCGTCCACGTCGGGCAACTATGTGCCCACGCTGGAACTGATGAACGCCTTTGGCTTGACCAACGAGGACATCCACACCAACGGAAGGTTCTTTGCTTCGGTCAGCTTTTCCGGGCGGCACCAGAACGGGCTCCAGGCGGTGATCAACGGGGACATTGACGCCGCGCCGGTGGCCTCCGACATCCTGGACGGGGAACTTGCCGCAGGCCGGGTGAAGGCAAGCGACTTTGTGGTGATCCACCAGTCTCCCATCATACCCAACGCGCCCATCTCGATCAGAAAGGAACTACCCGCCGACCTGAAGGCCAAAGTCAAACAGTTCTTTCTGGGGTATAAAGACTCCGACTACTTCGAGTTCATGCTCGGCTGGCCGCCTGAACGGAAACCGCAATTTGTGGAAGCCAACGACCGCGACATGGACTATGTCCGCGATCTGATGGCAAAGGTTATCCCTAAATAAATTAAAAATACTGGGCTGGTTCCAAAACTCCTTCCTCCTGTTTTGGAGCCGCCCTTCTTTTTGCTTAATGTGTTGTAACTATTCAGGTGGGGGGAAGTCTCCCCCCTCGCTCCGGGCTTGCGCCCTCCGCTACCCCCCTCAGCGGGGGGTCTGGGTAAAATACAACAGCAAGTGCAACAGTTGGGGAGGAAATAGACCGCAAGAGAACCAGCGTGTAGAATAAGGTTGAGAACCAAAACACGGAGGGAAATCATGCGGTCATATCATCATTTTAGCGAA
>JAISZQ010000216.1 GCA_031269165.1 Spirochaetaceae bacterium | reverse complement strand
CGAGCTTGACGCGGGGCGGTTTGCGTCGATGACACACAAGGAGAACTGGGAAGGGCTCGACATCGTGAAGGCGCTTCGTGAGGGCAAGGGGTTTCTGATCATCGCAAACCTCGTGCTGGGCAGTTTCCAGCGGCGCATGGGGGACGTCTTGGGCGTGAAACCGGGCGAAGAGATGCGGGCCGCCGTCGAGACCGCCGACGCGCTTGGCATTCCCCACACGCTCTGCGACCGCGAGGTACAGACGACGCTCCGCCGCGCGTGGGCAAAATGCGGGCTTTGGGGCAAGTGCAAACTGCTGGCCTCGCTCATAAGCAGCGCGTTCACCACGGAAGAACTCGCGGAAACCGAGATCGAGAGCCTCAAAGACAAGAGCGCCCTCGACGCGATGCTCGCCGAGATTTCGGACTTTCTTCCCGCCGTCAAAGAGACGCTCATCGACGAACGGGACCGTTACCTTGCCGCGAAGATCTGGGAATCGCCGGGGTCGCGCCTCGTCGCCATCGTTGGCGCGGGCCACGTTCCCGGCCTTTCCGCCCAGCTTGAACGAATCGCCGCTGCGGGCGACGGCGGCAAGGCACTCTGCGACGTGCGGGACCTCGAAACAATCCCGCCTAAGAGCCTTGTCTCCCGCGCCGCGCCCGCCATTATTCCCGCCGTCATCGTCGCCCTCATCGCGGTGGGCTTCTTCCGCCTGGGCCCGAACGTGAGCCTCAACATGGTGCTCCGCTGGCTCTTATGGAACGGCGGACTCGCGGCGGTCGGCGCCATCGCGGCCCTCGCCCACCCGCTCGCGGTGCTGGCAGCCATTGTCGGCGCGCCCGCCGGAACGATCAGCCCGGTTCTCAGCGTCGGGATGTTCTCGGGCGTCGCGCAAGCCCTCCTCGTCCGTCCCCGTGTCGGCGACGCCGAAGACCTGAGCGCCGACGTAACGAGCCTCAAAGGCATCTACCGGAACCGCATCACCCGCGCCCTCCTCGTCTTCTTCCTCTCGTCCTTAGGCGGTATGATTGGCAACCTCATCTCCATCCCGTCTCTGGCCGGGATTCTCTCTTCGTGAAGCCCCTCGGAGGGCCCCGCAGGGGCTTTCCGTGGGCGTGTCGTGAGGAGAACGGGCCGAGGCCCCCCTTCGGGAGGAGAACGCCCCTCGTCTGGATTACTTCACCAACGGCAACTGTGTTGCCGTTGGTTCGCAATGACGGGGAGAGTTGTCATTGCGAGCGAGCAACCCGTCATTGCGAGCGGAGCGAAGCAATCCAGTGGGAAGGCATGCCACGGCTGGATTGCTTCGTCGCTTCGCTCCTCGCAATGACAATGGTTCTCGCGTCATTGCGAGGCGGAGCGAAGCAATCCAAGGAGAACGCCCCTCGTCTGGATTGCTTCACCAACGGCAAATTGCCGCAGGTTCGCAATGACGGGGGGCCGCTCGCTCAACAGCACCCGCCCAGAGGCGTGCTCTGCGGCGCGGGAACGGGGAAGCCATGACCGGTAAAGACGGCAGTCAAAACATCTGCCAAAGCGCCCTCATTCTTGGCGGCGGAACGGGCAGCCGCTTGGGGTACGACAAGAAAACCCTCACGCTCCACGGCGTTTCCGTGCTGGACGGCCTTATCACCACGTTGGCAGGCATCTTCCCCCACGTGCTGCTCTCGTGTCGTGCGGATAGCGTTGCGCCTGACCGCCGCGTGACCGTCGTCCCGGACATTCTCGGCGCGGGGTCGCTTGCCGGGATCTATGCGGGACTCTGCGCGGGGACGGGCGACTATCTTTTCGTGTGCGCGTGCGATATGCCCTTTGTCAACGCCGACTTTATCCGGTATGCGGCCGCCTTAATCAAAGCGGATGCCGAAGATGCCGCCCGCGCCGCCCCGAAAGACATCTATATCTATCGCGCCGCCCCCAAACCGGGCCAAAAAAACGCGGGCTACGAGCCCTTCAACGCCTTTTACCGCACGACCCTCGCCCATTCCGCACGAGCCGCGCTGGAAAAAGGGGCCTACAAACTCACCCCCTTCATCGAAAGCGCGTCCCTCCGCCTCTTTGACGCGGAAGAAATCGCCCGTTTCGGCGGAGAAACGATGTTTTGGAATATAAACAATGCGGAAGACCTGCGCCGCGCCGAAGCGTTGCGACCCTAGACGGGATCGAACCGCCAACCCTCGCCTTAGAAGGGCGATGCTCTTTCCAATTGAGCTATAGGGCCCTGGTTCCGGTACTCTACCCGAAAAGCGCGATGACGGCAAGCCCCCAGGATAATCAACCACGGTCAGCAACCTAAGAGCCTGTCCAAAAACCTCACGTTGCCCGTCCGCCTGTGGCGGACGGGGCAGACTGTCCCTGGGGCCATCGTTGGGCGATGGCCCGTCGTCTTTGGACGGGGAGTCGAGGCTGTTTGTGATGTCGTTTTTGGCCGTGAAGCGGGGGCTTTGCCCCCGGTTAGCCGGGCGGAAACACGGGGGAGGGCTGGTTTTTGGGCGAAAAACTCGTTTTCGCCTCCCAGATCCCCGTCCTTAGGCTGTCCCAACTCAGCGCGTAGGCCATTACTTCCGGGATTGGTGTCTTTGCCTCCGCCCCGACCGCATCCCAGTCCACCTCTTCCGCTTCAGGCGGCGGCTCCCCCGCGAGAATCTCCGACCAGTACCGCTCTCCCCAAAGATGCGCCTTTCTTCCCGTCCGCACGTTGAACCGGACCGAGAACGTCTGTTTCATCCACTGCATGATCTTCGGGAGCTCAAGCCCGTTGGCGGGCTTGATGTAAAACGAGAGCCGCGCCCCGTCGAGCACAAGCCCGCGCATCTCGAAACCGAATTTCGCCTTCGTTTCGATGAGGACGCGGTAGAAGAGCGTCACCGCCCACGCCAGCCGGAACAAAGGCTCGCCAACATTAATCTCGGTACGCACCTCGTACCAGACATTCTCTGCTAATTCTCGTGGCCCTTTCATAAACACCTTCCTGTAGAGAAATGGGGCTATTCCGACACAGAAGTTTCGGAACGGCCTTATACCCTCTATATAAGGCGTTGCCAGCCGCGTTGCTTTAATCAAACACGAAAAAAGCGTGAAAAAAGTGAAAAACATTAAGGCTTTGACAGGTTTTACACGTTGCGGCGGGGGGAGGCCTTCCCTGAGGCCGTTTTGGGGGGGGGTGTCGGGGGCGTTACGGGGGGTGACCTACAACCCTCAACGTCCTGTTTCGGGTTTCCGGCCGGGGCGTGGCACACCGTAGGTGTGCTTCAGTAATGCGTCCGTCCGTGGACGCTGAGCAAACCCTGCGGTTTGCTTAAGGTACGCCCACCAAGCCAAGCAACGCTTGGCCACCATGCACTGCATGGTTTTGTCCCCGTAGAGGGGGTAGCGGATGACCAAACGGAGGGAGGTGTGGACGCGCCTTTAGGTGCGGACATATCGACCGGAGAGCGGGCTGGAGCGAGGGGGAGACTTCCCCTTATAGGTATTCTTGGGGAGAATGACTATACCGCGAGGGTTGCGGGGATTCGGCCTATTCTTTATAAGGACGGCAGAAAGATTTTTCTTGACAGGGAAAAAGAGGCGGGTTTATACTGGAAGGTGTGAGGGGTTCTTTTACGCTTGCCGACTCGTGTGCTGCACAGGGCGCGTTCAAACAACTTGCATATTGATACCTTTGGTGAAGGGAGACGGCGAATGCGTGTTAGTTATGATGAATTGTATGAGGTGATGAACGATCGGCTGATAAAGTACGGCGTTCCCGAAGAAATTGCCGCGATGTGCGCGCGCAATCTGGCGGAGACTTCGCTCTCCGGTGTTTACTCCCACGGATTAAATCGGTTCTCACGGATCATTTCCATGGTAAAGAAGGGGCTTATCAAGCCGCATAACCGGCCTGAGCAGGTCTCGGCGCTGGGGGCGCTTGAGGTGTGGGACGGGCGGCTCGGCATGGGGAATACCAACGCGGTCTTCTGTATGGATCGGGCTATTGACTTGGCCAAGAAGAACGGGGCGGGCGTGGTCGCGTTGCGGAACACGAATCACTGGATGCGCGGCGGGGCGTTTGGGATTCAGGCGGCGTTGGCGGGGTGCGCGGCGATCTGCTGGACGACTACGATGCCGAATATGCCGGTGTGGGGCGGGGCGGACTGCCGTATCGGCAACAATCCGCTGGTGTTTTGCGTGCCTTATGGGGATAGTTATGTGCTGTTTGACGGCGCGATGGCGCAATTTTCGTATGGGGCCATCGAATCGGCGCAACTTGCCGGGAAACAACTGCCGGTGGCGGGCGGGTATGACGAAAACGGGAACCTCACGACAGACCCGGATGCCATCGCGAAGACTTGGCGGGTACTTCCCATCGGTTTCTGGAAGGGGTCGGGCTTTTCCGTGCTGATGGACATGATGGCCTCCGTTCTTTCCGGCGGCAAAACGATAGGCGAAATCGGCAAGCAGGGGACGACGCCGGAAGACGAGTACGGCCTGAACCAGATGTTTATCGCCATGAACGTGGATGCGTCTTTAGGCGGAGCGGAAAAGATTGACGCGATCATCGCGGACATCAAGGCGTCCGTCCCGGCGGAAGGGGCTTCTCCGATACGGTATCCCAGCGAACGGGAGAAGCGGGTGCGCGAAGAGAACCTGCACCAGGGGATTCCGGTGAACGAGGCCATCTGGAACGCGGTGAAAGCCCTTTGATGGGGATGCCTTCGGGGGGCGTTGCGAATAGGCGGGTGTTATCCGCGCCGCTCTATAGGGCGCAATCAGCGCAATGCGCGGTTCCCTTGTCATGGTATTATGTGCAACGCCATGTATGGCGCGTATTCGCGGACAAAAAGGCAATGTGCCGTGTATGTTTTTGAGAACCCATCTGAAACAGACGTTTTTAGGTGTTCTTATATATTATTTTTTGAGGGAGTGTTTTATGAAAAAGGTTTTATGGGCGGTTTTAGTAGTGGTGGCGGTTGCGATGGTTTTCGCGTTCGCGGGGTGCAACAAGCAAAAAGGGGCGGCGGGAAGTGCCGGGGCAACGGGAAGCGCGGGAAAGCCGTTGACGATCACGGTGGCGCATAACCAGACTTCGATGGAAAATCCCTACGTGTATGGGGCCAACAAGTTCAAAGAGGTCATCGAGCAGCTTTCCGGCAATACGATTGCGGTGATCACGCACCACGGGACGATGGGGGAAAACGAGTCGGAACTGGTGGAGAAGCTGGACATCGGGGCGGTTGACATTATCAACGCGTCGCCGGGCTTCATGACGGCCATCGGGGTGCCGGAAGTCGACACGCTGTCGCTGATGTATCTCTTTAACAGTTTTGACCACTGGGCGGCGGCGCTGGACGGGGATTTCGGGAACGAGATGAAGTCTATCATTGCCAACAAGACGGGGAACCGGTTCCGCGTGCTGGGTTACTGGTCGTCCTCCGTGCGGGATTACTACGGCAAGAAGCGCGTCGTTACGCCCGCCGATCTCAAGGGGGTAACGTTGCGCGGGCAGAGCGCCCAGGTTATGCAGGATTTCTGGAAGGCGTGCGGCGCGATTCCGGTCTCGGTGGCGTGGGGCGAGTTGTATCAGGCGCTCCAGCAGGGCGTTGTCGATTCGGCGGAAAACGACTACACGAACTTCATGCTCAAGGAACATCACAAGACCCCGAACGGACACTATGTCAGCGAGACGCATCATGATTACACCACGCGGCTGTTTATGACGTCCGGCGCGTTCTGGGACAAGCTGACCGACCAGCAAAAGGCGTGGGTTACCGAGGCGAGCAGGATTGCCACCGAGGAGGAACGGGCCGTCACGATCAGGATGTTTGAGGAGTCCAAGGCCAAAGTTATTGCGGACGGCGCGGAAGTGACCAACTTTGCGGATGTGGATATTGCCGCATTCAAGGCGATCGCGTTGCCGATTCAGGATCGTTTTGCCCAGCAAAATAACTTGAGCAACCTGCTGACGATGGTGCGTTCGGCTCAGTAAAGGAGATGTTATGATAAAAAACATCGTTTCCGGTATGCAAAAGGTGCAAGTGGTCGTGGGGACGCTCTTTCTGGCGATATTCCTCGTGGCGGTGCTTATTCAAATTTTCGCGCGGTATGTGGGCGTCGCCGTCACGTGGACCGAGGACGTTTCGCTCTACGCCTTTATCTGGGCGGTCTTCATGGGCGCAAGCGCGATGGTCTTTGAGGGTAAGCATTTCGCGTTTACCTCGCTCAGCGACAAGCTCAAATCTCCGGCGTTAAAGCGCGGGCTCTCGATTCTCATCTCCGGTTTGATTCTGCTGTTTGCCGTTCTCATACTGTTCTACGGGGCGCGGATAACCAAGCAGTTTTGGAATTACCGCTGGGTAACGATTCCGTCTTTCAAACGCGGCCCGGTGTGGCTCTGCCTTCCGATCGCGGGCGGGATGATGACGATATACGCATTGTACCATATTGTGAGCGACGTGCTGAACTTCAAGAAGGGGGCCTGAGTATGGGTATACTACTGGTTGTTATGTTTATTGGATTTATCGCGCTGGGCGTGCCGATTTCGTTCGCGCTTGGCCTCGTGTCTTTTACCGGCATCGCGTTTCTTGACGGCATCCCGAACATGGTTGTGTTTACCAAGATGTTCAATGGTCTGGGCAGTTTTACCCTGCTGGCGGTGCCCTTGTTCATTCTGGCGGCAAACTTGATGAACGAAGGCTCGATTTCTAACCGGCTGATTGATGTCAGCAACTCGCTTGTGGGTCATGTCCGGGGCGGGCTGGCCCATTCAAACGTGCTTGTCTCGATGATTTTTGCCGGGATTTCCGGCTCTTCACAGGCGGACACGGCGGGGATCGGCAAGGTGCTGATTCCCGCGATGAAGGAGGAGGGCTATGACGACGAGACGGCGGTGGGCGTTACGGCGGCCTCCTCGACGCTGGGTTCCATCATTCCGCCCAGTATCACGATGGTGGTTTATGCCGGTATCGCCAACGTGAGTACGGGCGGCCTTTTCATGTCGGGGCTGTTGCCGGGCATCCTGCTTGGCTTGGCGCAGATGGCGGTCATCGTCTACTACTCGAAACGCAAAAACTTCCCCAAAGGCCCCAAGTTGCAGACGGGGGTCGTTGTCCACAAACTGTTGGGGGCGCTTCCCGCGCTGATTACGCCGATTATTCTGATTGGCGGCATCGTTACGGGCCTTTTTACCCCGACCGAGGCGGCGGCTATTGCCTGTCTCTACGCGCTTGCCATTAGCATGTTGTTTTACCGCAGCATCAAGCCGAAAGACTTGCCGCGTATTCTGGTTGAGACGCTGAAGCTGTCGTCGCTTTCACTGTTCGCGCTGGCAACCGCCAACGCTCTGGGCGAGCTGATGAGTTACTATCGCTTGAACGAGGCGGTGCAGGGCTTCTTTACCAGTGTGCCGGGGGGCCAGTTCCTCTTCCTCGTGGTGGTCGTCTTCTTTTTCCTCTTTATCGGCACGTTCATGGACGCGGTTCCCGCGATGATTCTCTTTGTGCCGATCGTGCTGCCCTCGGCCCTCGCGCTGGGGATTTCGCCCATCATTCTGGGGCTTATCGTCGTGGTTACGCTTTCCTTAGGGTTGGTTACGCCGCCCTACGGCCTCTGCCTGCTTTTGGCATCCTCGATAAGCGGAATCTCAATCGAACGAGCCTTCCGGGGGGTGTTGCCCTATCTATTAGCGTCGCTTGCGGTGCTGTTGATCGTGGTAATATTCCCCAACTTCTTCCTTGACGTGCCGAAAGCCTTGTTCCCGATGTTGTACCGGTGAGGCGGCGCATGGTAAACGAAGTTTGCTGGGGGATGATCGGTTGCGGCAACGTTACCGAGAAGAAGAGCGGGCCGCCTCTTTATAAGACGGCCCGTTCGCGGGTAAAAGGGGTCTACTCCCGCAACGGGGAACACTCCGCCGACTATGCGGGGCGGCACGGTATTCCGCTTGTCTATCCGTCGGCGGACGCGCTGTTCGCCGACGGCGAGATAAACGCGGCCTACATTTCGACCCCGCCCGACACGCACCGGAAGTACGCGCTTTTGGCACTTGCGGCGGGGAAGATTCCCTACATCGAAAAGCCGATGGCTATGAACTACGGGGAATGTACGGAGATTCTGGCAGCGGGCGAGGCGGCAAAATTGCCGGTTTATGTCGCCTATTACCGCCGGGCGTTACCGAAATACCTTAAGATCAAGGAACTGGTCGATTCAGGCCGCCTCGGCGCGATTCGCGCCGTGCGGCTGACGCATTTTATGAAACCGGAGGCGGCCGACCGTGACCGATCTCAGTTGCCCTGGCGGGTGATCCCCGCAGTCTCGTCCGGCGGTAAGTTTGTCGATATGGCGGTTCACGTCCTCGACATCGTGCAGTTCTTGTTCGGCGACATCGTTTCCGCACAGGGCTTTGCCGATAACCGGGGTGGCTATTACGACGCCGAAGACACGGTTGGCGCGGTCATGCTCTGCGAGAGCGGCGTGCGAGTGAGCGGGCTTTGGTGTTATGCGGCGGGCGTTGACGACGAGGAGATGCTGATACTGGGCGAGAAGGGCTGTATCAGGACGAGCGGGCTTTTTCTCACGCCGGTTCACGTTACGGACGACTGCGGCGAGGAAACGTTTTCTTTTCCGGAGCCCGAACACGTCGCCGGGCCCTTCGTCCAAACCTTAGTTGAGGAGATGACGGGGGGCCAAAAGTCGAACGCCTGCGTCAAAAGCGCGGCAAACAATGTCCGCGTGGTGGACACCATCCTCGCGGAATACCGGAAGCGGGGAGCGGCACGGGGAGGCTGAGCCTGTTTCAAAGCGAAAAGCGTTTTGACAGGCCGCGCTAAAGCATGGTTTTAGCCTGGTGTCCCGACATGGTTCAAACTGCGGGCAAAGATTGTTTCAAAAGGGCGCGTTGTCTGCCGTGGCATAGGCAGAAGGGCAGACTTCTCCCAAGTCCTTTGGCCGCCGTGGTGGGCCGGAATGCTTGAGGCGGTATGTTCACCCTTTTTCGCCGTTAATCGGGGGCTTTGCCCCCGGTTAGCCGGGCGGAAACACGGAATCGGGCTGGTTTTTGGGCGAAAAACTCGTTTTCGCATCCCAGACCCCCGTCCTTAGGCTGTCCCAACTCAGCGCGTAGGCCATTGCCTCCGGGATTGGTGTCTTTGTCTCCGCCCCGACCGCCTTCCAGTCAACCTCTTCCGCCTCCTCAGGCGGCTCCCCCGCCAGAATTTCCGACCAGTACCGCTCCCCCCAAAGATGCGCCTTTCTTCCCGTCCGCACGTTGAACCGGACCGAAAACGTCTGCTTTAACCAGTGCATAATCTTCGGCAGTTCAAGCCCGTTGGCGGGCTTAATGTAAAACGAGAGCCACGCCCCGTCGAGTACAAGCCCGCGCATCTCGAAACCGAATTTCGCCTTCGTTTCGATGAGGACGCGATAAAAGAGCACTATCGCCCACGCCAGCCGGAAGACCGACTCGCCAACATTAATCTCGGTGCGGACCTCGTACCAGACGTTTTCCGCTAATTCTCTTGGACCTTTCATAGACACCTTCCTGTATAATAGATGGGGCTGTTCCAAAACAGAAGTTTCGGAACAGCCTTGTACCCTCTATTAAGGCGTTGCCAGCCGCGTTGCTTTAGTCAAACACGAAAAAAGCGTGAAAAAAGTGAAAAACAGTAAGGCTTTGACAGGTTTTGCACGTTGCGGCGGGGGGAGGCCTTCCCTGAGGTCGTTTTGGGGCGGGGAGTCGGGGGCGTTGCGGGGGTGGTAAACCCCCGCTGAAGGGGGTAGCGTAGGGCGTAGACCGGAGCGAGGGGGAAGACTTTCCCCCTTCTGCCGTTCTCCTTTTGCTAAGATTTCGAACAGGCCCTTACGTTGCCGACAGGGACAGACACAACACCCGCCTTATCTTTTGCTGTTTATCTGGTCGCGGTAGTGTTCCCCGATTGCCCGCAACACTTCCCACTCCCCGTCTGGTCCCGCAGGAAGCGCGAACCGCTTGGCCTTGTCGTTGTAGTCGATGAGGAACTGGTTCATCGAAAAGTGGCGGTAGAGGAAGATGTCCTCGGCGGGGAGCGTGTCGAAAAGCGCGTTGGTGTATGCGGCAAAGAGGCCGCCCTTGCGCATCTCCGAATAACCGACAATCCAGACCTTGACGGGGCGGAGCGCGGCGTAAAACCGGTGCAGAATGGCAACCATTTCCCGCTGGGACTGCCGGATCAGTGCCGCCATATTCCCGATTTCCGGCGGGGCGGCGAGGAGAGACGGGACGACGACCTTTTTCAAGTCGGCGGTTCGCGGGGTGTGGATGGGGGTTTTGTTGAGGATCAGCACGTTCTTGCGGAAATCGATGCCGAGCGCGGGGTGGGCGCGGAAAAAGTTTTCGGCGAGTTTTCCCGATGGGCCAATAAGGTAGCGTCCGGTTTCTTGTTCGCGGCGGCCCGGATTGTCCCCGACGAGGATAATTTTGATCGTGTCCGTTGCCGTTACGGCGTCAAGGCTTTCGTTGTAGACGACCGGCCGCACGACCGTGTATTTGCCGCTATAATCCGCATCGACAAGGGCCGTGAGGAGTTCCTGCAAGCGCGGCGCGTTTTGCGCGAGGGCGGCGGCGTAGTCCCGAAAATGGTCCCGCGCTTTGACGAAGGCCGCGTAATCGTTCATCACAGGTTCCCTCCCTGCGGCTTTCCCCCGAAAAGGCGGAGGATCTGCCCAGCCGGAAGAAGCGCGGTCGGGTCAGGCATGGTGTGTGTCCCAAAAATCGTGTACCAACGCCCTGATCGACGCTTTTACGCGGTCTTCGTTGTGCGTGCGGTCCGCCGCGCCCCCATCGGCATCGATGATAAAGCGGCGGGCGGGTTCGATTGCCATGCCCCTGAAAAACGTTTCCTGCCGTTTCGCATAGTGCCGCGAATTCTGCTTGATCATCGCCCGCGCGCCTTCGATGTCGGAGGTGAACGCCCAGCAGGGATGGGACTTCTCCCGACAATCCCCCGGAGAAGGCCCGCCCGCCCCATGCTCTCCATTATCACCATGATCACCCGTTGCAACAAAAAACTCCCGGTAGCCGATCGCCCTCATGCCGGAGTCGTCGGGCGTCCAGCCTTTTGCAAACAACGCGCGGACTTCATCAGGCAGCCCCTGTTCAAACATTCTGTCGACACGGGCGTTGATCCTCGCGTAAAGATCCGCGCGGTTTCGGGTAAGAGCGACGACGAGAAAATCATAGCGTTGCAGGCGCGCCTCGTTCTGCTCCTGGTTCGCGGCTTCAAACGCGCTCAAGGGCTTATGCGAGAGGCGCATGATCTCCAGCGCGCGAATCACGCGGTAGACATCGTTGCGGTGAATGCGGGAAGCCGGGTCGCCCCTTTGCAACTCGGCGTACAAGGCATCCATGCCGCCCGCCTCACACTCCCGCTTGAGTTGCTGCCGGATCACCTCGTCTCCCGGCGGAGAATCGGGAAGGCCCTGGATAAAGTTTTTCAGATAGAACCCGCTACCCCCCGCCACGACCGGCAACATACCTTTCGCGTCAATTTCCGCGCAACACGTGTCGGCAAGCCGGACAAATGCGCCCGCATTGAACTGTTCATCGGGGTCGCAGAGGTCGATAAGGTGATGAGGGAGAGCCGCCCGCGCCGCGCGATCCGGTTTTGCCGTCCCGATGTCCATCCCCCGGTAGACCTGCATCGAATCGGCGGAAATCACCTCGGCGGGAACAAGCGCATGACCCTTTGCAAACAAATCAAAGAGAAACGCCGTCTTCCCTGCCGCCGTTGGCCCCAAGAAGACAAAGACCGGGATTTTTCCGTTCGGTTTTCCGTTCAAACCATCTGGTCGGGAGGCGCGTCGAGTTGGAAGTTCACCTCTTTGTTGAACACCTGTCGGGCGGCCAGCGAGACAACCTTCCCGTCGTTCTCTTCAATCTCCGGGTCGCGCAACATGGAAAGCTGGTAAGACCGGCGGAGCGCGGCCGCGGTGATTTCATACATATTGCCTTCGTATTTGATTAATGCTTCTAATGGAAAGATCATAATGGCCTAGTTTGCCGGAGACCGAAAAAAAAGTCAAGAGGGCGAATGCGCGCCTCGCGCGAATTGAAAATGGTAAATGGATAATGGAAAATGACAGGAAGGGGGAAGTCGGTAAAATACAACAGCAAGTGCAACAGTAGGGGAGGAAATAGACCGCACGAGAACCAGCGTGTAGAATAAGGTTGAAAACCAAAACACGGAGGGAAATCATGCGGTCATATCATCATTT
>JAISZQ010000200.1 GCA_031269165.1 Spirochaetaceae bacterium | reverse complement strand
ACCCCGCAGGATGTAAGCCTCCGCTGTGATTCGGGGGCGTTACGGGGGTCTGACCCCCGTAGAGGGGGATAGCGGAGGGCGAAGACCGGAGCGAAGGGGGAGACTTCCCCCTTTTGCTGGATTTTGGAACAGACTCATGTAACAGTGCGGTATTCAAGCGGGGTTACCTTTTCGTGGGCTTTGAATACCTTGCTGAAATAGGCGGCATCCTCCCAGCCGCAATCCTGCGCTATCTCGCGCACGGGAAGGCTCGTTGTCTTGAGCAGTCTCTTGGCAAGTTCCAGTTTCCTTCCGATCAGGTAACGGAGCGGCGTGGTGCCCGAATGGGATTTGAACAGATGGGTGAGGTAGTAACTGCTGATGTGTTGCACCCGGCAGATTTCCTCGACGCTGTTGATGTTGGCAAAATGTTCGTCGATATAGGTCTTGGCCCTGAAATAGAGGCGGTTGATCTTGAGGTACTGTTCGCTGTCCGACATGAGGAGACGCAGAATCATGATCAACGTGGCGCGTGTCAACGACTCGGTCATCTCTTTCGCCATGTGCGCTTCGCTCTGGCTCTCCTTGACCAGAGCCGAAAAATAGAAGGCAAACGTGTCCGCGTCCTCCCCCGTGTGGAGAAGGTTCGTTTTTTCCGGCGCGACCAGATGGCCCTTGGGAAGACCGGACAGTTCGATCTTTTCTGCCGCGAAAAAGTATATCTCCAGCGGGTCGCGTTCCGACGAAAATTCATTGTGGGGTGTGCGCGCGTTGTGAATCAGAATATCGCCGCCTGCCAGCGTATGCCGCTTCCCGCCGACAATCGCCTCGCCTGAGCCGGACTTGATAAACATCACCTCCAGAAACGCATGGCTGTGCGGTTCTTCCCGCCACTTGGCCGACCGCTTCAGCACGCCCGCATAGAGCAACCGGGGGTGCAACGAGATTTCAGGCGTTTTACGAGGAATATAGTGCGTGCGCTCGGTGGTGTTCGGACGGTGAATCGTGCTCTTTCTCATTTCTCCATCACTTTTCTTTTGCTATTATAGCACTTTTCCCAAGAATAGGATAGAGCGCTTCTGCCAAAAAATGATATGATTTTATAACGGAGCCTATTCCAAAACGTGAGGTTTTGCACCACCTCAAGGGGTATAGTCGTTCTCCTTAAGAATACCTAAAAAGGGGGAAGTCTCCCCCTCGTTCCAGCCGCTTCGCGTCTTCCACTACCCCCTCTGCGGGACAAAACCATGCGGTGCATGGTTTTGTGGGCGTACCCCAAGCGTCCATGGATGGACGCATTACTGAGTACGCCCCGGCCCGGAAGCCCGAAGCAGGACGCGGAGGGCTGTAGGGGCCCCCGCAACGCCCCCCATCCCCGCGCTCACTCTCCCAAAGGGTGAAGCAATCCAGACGGAGAAGACCCTCACACTGGATTGCTTCGCTCGGCAATGTGCCGCTCGCAATGACGGGAGAGTTGTCATTGCGAGCCGCAAAGCGGCAAAGCAATCCAGTCGGGGAAGGTCCTCACGCCGGATTGCTTCGCTCGGCAATGTGCCGCTCGCTCGCAATGACGCGGAGAGTTGTCATTGCGAGCCGCAAAGCGGCGAAGCAATCCAGACGGAGAAGGCCCTCGCGCTGGATTGCTTCGCTCGGCAATGTGCCGCTCGCTCGCAATGACGCGGCTTGCTCGTAATGACGAGGCCGACGCCCATTTCCCCCACGCCTCGCCGCCGGTCCATCACTGGAGGAGGGCGCGGCAGAAGGCGGCGGCTTCGTATGCGGACTGGGCGTCCATCGTGAAGCGAACGATTTGGTCAGAGGGAAGGTTCGCGGTTGCGGTAAGCCAGCGGGTTGCGCCTTCTCCCAGCGGAGGGCGGCCTTGGCCGGGGGCAAAGCCTTCTTGAAGGTCGTGGAGTCCGGGACGAATACCGAGGACGTGTGCCCAGCGCCACCAGAAATGGATAAGAAGCGGGTGGATTCGGGAAAGAGGGGCATTTTCGAGCACGTCAAGGGTTTCCTCCGCCGTCTGAAGGGCCTCGCCGAAACTGCCCCCTAAACCGGCCAGTATCGTCTTGGCGATCTCGTCGGCGGCCATCGTCCGTTCGTACATTTCGCGCAGGCCCGGCCGCCAGTTTTGGCAGTCGAAGTCGGTTACCTTGTCGGTGTCGCGTACCGGATCGTGGTAAAGGTAGAGAACGCCTGAGTTGAACGGGGAGACATAGGCGCGGAGTTTGCTCTTGGCCCCGCCGTAGACTGCGGCGCGGAGAAGGCCGTCCTCGCGGGTGAGGAAAAAGCCTTCGCGGGCGTTTTCTCCGAACGGGCGGACACGCAGGGTGAGCGCGGTGAGGATGCGGTTCCGGTTCACGGCATTACCACAAGCGCGTCAACATACCACTCGCGTTCACGTCTCACCCGTTTGAGCGTGGAAAAACTGCCGTCCTTCACCGTTTCGCCGCGCCCCAAGTGTCTCTGCTCCATGCGGTCATTATAGCACACAGAGAGAACATGAATAATGATCAGGCTGCTACGGCACCGGGGCAACGTCGATGTTTTTTCCTTAAAGATTGTTTCAAAACGTTGCCTGTCTGCTGTGGCATAGGCAGAAGGGCAGACTTCTCCCAAGGCCTTTGGCCGCCGTGGTGGGCCGGAACGCTTGAGGCGGTATGTAACGCCGTTTTTCCGGTTAATCGGGGGCTTTGCCCCCGATTAACCGGGTGGGAACGCCGGAGAGGGCTGGTTTTTGGGCGAAAAACTCGTTTTTGCCTCCCATACCCCCGTTCTTAGGCTGTCCCAACTCAGCGCGTAGGCCATTGCCTCCGGGATTGGTGTCTTTGCCTCCGCCCCGACCGCATCCCAGTCCACCTCTTCCGCCCACTCAGGCGGCTCCCCCGCGAGTATCTCCGACCAGTACCGCTCCCCCCAAAGATGCGCCTTTCTTCCCGTCCGAATGTTGAACCGGAGGGAGAACGTTTGCTTCATCCACTGCATAATCTTGGGCAACTCAAGCCCGTTGGCGGGCTTGATGTAAAACGAGAGCGACGCCCCGTCGAGCACAAGCCCGCGCATCTCGAAACCGAATTTCGCCTTCGTTTCGATGAGGACGCGATAAAAGAGCACTACCGCCCACGCCAGCCGGAACAAAGGCTCGCCGACATTAATCGCCGTACGAACCTCGTACCAGACGTTTTCCGCTAATTCTCTTGGCCCTTTCATAGACACCTTCCTGTAGAATAGATGGGGCTGTTCCAAAACAGAAGTTTCGGAACGGCCTTATACCCTCTATTAAGGCGTTAGGAACCGTCCTGCTTTAATCAAACACGAAAAAAGCGTGAAAAAAGCGCGAAAAAGATGAAAAAATCGGGGATAGAACCTAAGTCCTTGAGCGTTGCGGCGCGTACCGGCCCTGTTTGGCTTCTATTGCTTGCCGGACAGTCTTTTATCCACGGGGACAATCGTGCCGGAATACGAGAGGGCAATGCGGATTTCACATGGTTTCCCTTTTTATACTCCGTCCGTGTCCGCGCGGGCCTTTGTCCGGGGCCTTTGAATCCGGGGATTTTCAATCCCTTGCGGTTCGCGGTCAATATTCCTCAGATTCCGCCGTTTTTTCGCGCTTTTTTGCGGGGCACCCCCGCGATGCCTCAAAACAAAACCTAGCCGAAAAGGATGGATGCCTCAAAACTAAAAACCTAGCCAAAACTATACTGGTTCCACTGGAGAGTGGAGCAAATGAGGTTAGGCATGAAAACCA
>JAISZQ010000188.1 GCA_031269165.1 Spirochaetaceae bacterium | reverse complement strand
GCGCGTTGAGTTGTATCATTATCCTTGCCGCTGTCGGGATTCTCATCGCGCTTTTTATCCGCCCTCTTATTGTCCCCCACTATCTGTTTCCCGCGTGCGGCCTTGTCTGGCTGTTTTTTTCCGTTCAATGTAGTTATATCAGGAACCGGCGTGTCTTTGCCTTTATATGCGTGCTGCTTGTTACCTTCAGCCTTCTAACCTTTTCAGCAACCCTTTCTACCGAGCGGCAAGAACACAAAAACTTTTCGCGGTTTTATGACTATATGTCAGAAAACATGGCGGCTGACGATATGTTTATATTTCCGGCGAATCCGTCCTGGCATTTAACCGGTATCAGCGCCTATCTTTTCCCTGGTCATGTTCATATATCTAAAGAGTATGGAGGTATTTTTGGCAATACCTTGTACTGGCAAATGTTCAACAGCACCCATGTTAGCTATGATGCTTTCAATGCTTATGATTATAAGGAACGTTCCGCGTGGCTCATCATTATGGATACTGACGAAGACGGCAAGCCGATAGATTTTACGCCTAACAGCGATACAGAATTGCGCGGGGACTTTGGCTGGGGATCGTATAAATTCAAGCTGTACTATACAAAATTACCGGCGCTTGTGGTGGATTATCTTAAAGACGCCTCGCCATGAGGCGCTTTTGCTGGCCGTTATCGCCGCCAGCGTTCTGGTGTTGCTGCCGGCAACACGCACCGCACTTGTCGCCTTTGGTGGAACGCTCTTGCGCCGCCCGCTCAACGTGGAACACTGGCAACAAACGCCAGCGTCAATGGCATTCGCCGGGCTGTTTGTATCAGGGGCGCTTTTGTTTATTGGAATGCACGGGTGTAATACCCCGGGGCTGTCCAGGAAGTACCATATCTGGCCGCCCTGTCTGTTGTCTATGTTGGTGTATTTGATTTTTTTCTAAATGTTCACACCTTCGTTTCCCGGTACGTGACCCGCCTTCCGGACGGGCAGACGTAATAACGCTCTTTCCCGTGGTATTCCCACTTCTCCGTGTTCCATATGTCCTCTCGCCATTTCCGGCTCCCTTCCTTCAGGTCTTTTCCACGCTCACCTCCGAGTAATCAACAACATCGGGGCAGAGTCCCGAGGTTGTTGTTCTCATAAGGTATTTATATTCGGGTTTCATACCTTTATAACCGCGGCAAAGCCGAGGGGTATGAAACCCTCAATACGAATCAAGCCCGCAGACCCTGCCCTCCCGGGCCCGTTTCAGCATCCGCGCCACATTGACGCCGCCCCCGCAGCCGATGTCCAGAATATAATCCCCCGGCTTAATGTCAAGATGTTTCAGGCCCCACCGGGAAACCCCGCTGTGCCCGATATTCATACCCGCCGCAAAAAATCTGCCACCCCATCCCCCAGGTTTGCGGGCGTTTGCGAAAAATTTATTAAAAATTGCGTTCCTCCTGCGCCAACCGTCGCCTATATCCCAATCACCCGCGTCAACCCGCCGCATCCCATTGGACGCTGACGAGAAACCCCATTTTCAGCTTATCCAGCCCCCACATATTGATTCTTGAGGACAGCTTGAAACGGGTTTCTTTCCGCAAATCTCCAAAAAACGGGATACTTTCGACCGTGCGAATTTTCGGCGACCAGTCTTTCAGTTTTTGCGCGTCGTTTACGTAAAAATGCATCTCCGAGCCCTTGTTGCCGGTTTTGCGTACCATCCGGTTGGAAATCTTTACGGCCGTTTTTGACTGGGCGTCAAAAAACAGTTCACCCCGCGGAAAATACTCCGCAACGCGGGCGAACAGCTCCTTGAGCCGCGATTCCTCAAAATAGTAGAACAGCCCGCCCGCGAGGATAAACACCGTACCATCGGCGGTTTTAACCTCGTTAAGCCACGTGTAATCGAACATCGACTTGGCAATGTCGGCGCCGCGTTCGGGCTCCTGTATGAACCGGCGCCGGAACGCCATAGCATCCGGCAGGTCGAGGTTGTACCAGCGGACGGCGCCGTTGTCCACACGGCTGAAAGTCGTGTCAAGCCCCGAACCAATGTTGACAACCGTGCCGCCCGGATGCCCGCGCAGGTACGCGAGGCAGCGCTCGTCAAGCCGCTTGGCGCGGAGCAGGCAGCAAAGGCTTCCGTATTCCGTGGCGTAGGATTTTTCGATTTGCGTGAAATCGTAATCCATGCTATCGACGATCCGAATCGCCTCATCGTCGCGCATAATATCAGGGAACATGCGGCTCGCTTTAGCGCGCCCGTAAACGGGAAGAAGCATAGTGGATTGCACGGTTTGGTCATGCAGTTCGACCTTGTTCTCCATATCAGTAATTCGTCCTTTCTCTGAAATTGTCCGCTTCACCATTTCCCTCATAAACCCGCCGCCTTTCTCCTGCTCCAGCCCCGGCTTAATTCCCGGGCCTGAACAAAATCCCGGTATAAGCCGGGCTGCGCCATAAGCTCGTCGTGGGCGCCCTGCTGGGCAATTGTTCCGCCTGAGATAACCAGTATTTTATCCGCGTGGCGTATGGTGTTGAGCCGGTGGGCGATGACGAGCAGCGTCTTGCCCCGGCAGAGTTCGCTGATCGCCACCTGGATATAACTCTCGTTGTCCGCGTCCACACTGGCGGTGGCCTCGTCCAGGATGATGATGGGCGCGTCTTTCAGGATGCAGCGGGCAATGGAGACGCGCTGTTTTTCACCCCCCGAAAGGGTCGCGCCCGCAACGCTCCTTAAAACCGGAAAATCCCTTTTACCCACAGGCAGCTTAAATCTTTGTAGGCGTGGTAGCTTCCCCGGTTTTCAATGCCTCCGGTAAAAATATCGCTCCCCAGGGAGAGGCTTAAAGAGTCGGTGAGGG
>JAISZQ010000105.1 GCA_031269165.1 Spirochaetaceae bacterium | reverse complement strand
ATCTTCTGCTAATTGTCTTTTTAACCTCATGGCATACAGCCTCCGGCTATATATATGCGGTTGTCAGCCCCGTTGCTTTAATCAAACACGAAAAAAGCGCGAAAAAGTGCAAAAACAGTGCGGTCTTGAAACAAGCCAAGAAAAGAAAGGTCCGCGGATTGTGCGGATTAACACGGATCGAGCGGGGCATAATCCGTGACGCCTTTTGGCACAAATGGCGCAATCCGCGTCAATCCGTGGACAAAATTCTTCCGTTGTTGACACGAGAAGGCGCGGCAACTTGCCGATGCAACTTGCCGATTCCCCCTTTTGCTCATGTTTTTGAACAGCCTCGGCTATTTACATGCGGAGCAAGAACACGGTATGCTGGGAATATGAAAAACCTTGGTTACTACAACGGCGAGATCGGGCTCATCGAGGAGATGCGGGTGCCGATGACAGACCGCGCTTGTTTTTTCGGCGATGGCGTGTATGATACGGCACTGAGCCATAACGGGGTTATTTTCGCGTTGGACGAGCATATCGATCGGTTCTTTCGGAGTGCCGGGATGCTTGAGATGACGCCGCCGCTTGCGAAGGAGGCGCTTGCCGGGTTGCTGGGCGACCTCTGCGCGAAGGTTGACGCGCCGACAAAGTTTGTCTATTGGCAGTTGTCCCGAGGGACGGCGTTGCGGGAACACGCTTTTCGGGCGGGGATAAAGGCAAATCTCTGGGTGACGGTGGAACCGACCGGGTTGCACGACACGCTGAAACCGGTGCGGCTGATAACGGTTGAGGACACGCGGTTTTTGCACTGTAACATCAAGACGTTGAACCTCATTCCCAACGTGCTTGCCGCCGAAAAAGCGCGGCGGGCAGGGGCGGCGGAGGCGGTGTTTCACCGGGGCGATCGGGTTACCGAGTGCGCGCACAGTAACGTACATATCATCAAGGACGGGGTTTTCCAGACGCCGCCCGCCGATAATCTCATTCTGGGCGGCATCACTCGCGCCCACCTCTTGGCCATGTGCCGGAAACTCGGCATCCCTGCGAAGGAAGAGCCGTTCACGGTGGCCCAACTGTTTGACGCGGACGAGGTGATCGTGGCGGCGTGTACGAGTTTCTGCCTTCCCGCATCCCACATCGACGGGAAACCGGTCGGCGGCAAGTCGCCTGAATTGCTCAAAAAATTACAGGACGGTATGCTTGCGGAGTTTTACGAGGCGGTGGGGATAAAATGAAATTTGCGCCCGGCGGGAGGCGGCATTTCAATGTATGGGTGATAAGGATAATAGATTCTCATAGATGAGCCTGTTTCAAAACCTCAAGTTTTGGAACAATCTCTATTATATTTTTTGAAAATACTATTTGATGAAAACGATACCGTCGTGTTAAACAATGCAAAAAAGTGCCGATTAATGAAAGACGAAAAATATTACGATGGGTGTTTTTATCAAATACAGGAGTTGCTCAATGGGAGACCGTAACCATTTTTATCACCGCATACGCCGCGCCTCGTGTGTTGCCGGAATGATGCGTATCGGTTCGCAATGGCCGCTCTGGATACCGGTTGCCGCCGTTATGCTGCTTGCCTCCTGTTCGGGCCAGATAACGGGGGCGGTGCAGACGAACGAACAGGGCGAGTTTATCATCGAGGCGGAACTTGCCCCCGCATCGGCGCGGCTTCTCGCCCCGCTCTCCCCGTCCGCCGCACAATCCATGCCGGTCTTGGATGCCGGGGTGATCTCGCGTTCTCTCAAGGACGCTCCCGGTGTCGCGGCCGCCCAAATGCGGAACACCAGCCCGGAGAACATCGTCGGGAGTATCGGTTTTTCAAAGATAAGCGATTTTCTCATGGCCGGTGAATTCCGTTTCATCACGTGGGAACAAGGCCCCGCGTCGGGTCGCGCTGTCATCGCCATTGATCGCAGCAAGGGGCCGCAGATGATCGCCCTGTTGTCTCAGGACGTAGCCGACTATCTTTCGGCCGTCATGGCACCCATAGCCACCGGGGAGCTTCTGTCCAAAACGGAATATTTGCGGCTTGTGACCAGTGTCTACGGTGCCGCCATCGCCCGCGAAATCGAAAACGCCGAGATTACTGCCTCGATCGGTTTTCCGGGCCATATCACGATGGCCCAGGGCGGCGATTTTTCCGGGAGCACGGCGCGGTTCCGTGCCAAACTGCTTGACTTGCTGGTGCTCGAACAACCTCTCGGCTACGAAGTGCGCTGGACGCCGTTCCGCTGATTTTAGGAAGCGGGATCGCAAGAAACGTTCACGGAAAACCACCGAACACCGTCATTCAGATAAAAGAGGCTGTTCCAAAACCCAGCAAAAGGGGGAAAGCCTTCCATTGTCAACAACTTAAGCAAAAAGAAAAGAAAGGTCCGCGGATTGCGCCTGATGGCGCGCCTTGTATGGCAGTCCAGATTAAGCAGATTTAAGGGATAAGAGGTGAGGGTGTCATTGCGAGGAGGCGGCATTTGCCGACGACGAAGCAATCCAGCCGTGGAATGCCTTCACCCTGGATTGCTTCGCTTCG
>JAISZQ010000101.1 GCA_031269165.1 Spirochaetaceae bacterium | reverse complement strand
GGGGGTTGGGGGGGGGTTTCGGGGGGCGGGCCCCCGGCTGGGGGGTTCGGTTATTATGGGGGGTGGGTGCCACCGCCGCCGGGCCCATGTCTGGAGCGTGGGGGAGACTTCCCCCTTTTTATTTGCCATTCATGTTGTTGCAATGACCGGGGATATGCTATCCCTATAAGAGCAACTGATGGTACGCATGGGCAAAGGCGTGGGCGCCTATTTCCGAGAGGGCCCGTATGCCGGTGCGTCCTATTTTGAAAGGGCCGATGATGAGCATGGGAACCTGATAGAGTCGGCTGGTCAGTCCCAGAGCGGTGCATTCCAGAAAGTGAAAATACTCATGGCTCAAAATCAGGTTCCGTGCGGCTGCTTCATCCATGTTGTTTTGTTCCGCCCAGAGCGCGATGGACCGGGTATAGAGGCGGATGCGTTTCTGCCCGGAAAGATAGTCGCTGAAGTAACGGAGATCTCCCATCACATAGTCCTTGTCCACCTCCTCGCACGAGAGGCCGCTTCGTTCGGCGATGACAAAGAAGTTCCCTTCCCCGTCATATCTTGCAAAGACATCCCGCGCCGCCGCCGTCCCCCGTTCCCAAGCCATGTTCACAATCCCCGCCCTGTCTTCCGGGGGGATCTTCGCGTAACAGTAATCGTAACGTAACTCCTGTTCCGCGAGATCGGGGCCGGGAAACGGCAGGGTGTAATCAGGCGGCATAGCCGTTCCCGCCCTTAATCGAGCCTTCCGGTGCCGATGATGATGAGGGGCGTGTCATCATGGTAGCCGGAAAGTTCCACCGCGCCGAGGCTGTAGATCGATTCCTCCGAGGGAAGCCCCGAAAGATCGATGATCCGTTTCCCCACGACAATATACAGATTGGGCAGGGTGGTTCCGCCGTCATCATAGATCGTCAATTCCTCCAGTATTCGGGCGACCTGTTCCCGCCAGCCTGAAGCCGATGTCTGTAATACTCTGGCGTTCTTTTTTTGAAGCCGGATAACCCCTTCCTCGTCCACAAGCCGCAAGGGTTTTGTTCTTTTTTTGATAAGGCCAAAGTATTTTTTTTCTGTTTTGTCGTACTGTACCGCATACATGCCTTCGCTCCGGGCGTTTATGGCTAAGGTTTCGCCGTTTGCCTCATGGACACCCAGGTTTTCCGCGACCAGTGCCAGCAGATCCGGTTCGGAGAGCCTGCGGTTCAACAGGTTCTTGCTCCGCATTTCCGTAGCGCCCACCGCGATGGCCCGTACCAGATTGCGCTGGGTGTCTACCTGTACGCTCACCTCGACCGTGCCCGGCGCGGCCCCGCCGGCGATTGCCTTCTGTTCGGCCTCGCGGCGAATGGCAACAAGGTCTTTGTCCGAGGGATTGACGATGATCCGTTCCACCATGTCCCGAACCATGGCAAGGGCAACCCCGATGGTGGAAATTACCGGCGCGTTCCGGGCAATCCGCCAGCGGTGTCCCATCGTACCGGCGAGATGGGGAACCACCGCCGCCGCGCCGCCGCCACCGCCGACAAATTCGGTGGTCCTCGGATCCATTTCATAGTCGCGCAACAGGGCGGCGACCACTTTGCCGTTCTTCTTCGCCGAAAAAGCCAACACCTGCGCGGCGGCTTCTTCTACCGTGCAGCCCATGTTGTCCGCGAGGGGCTGCCATGCCTTCCGGGCGGCATCTTTATTTCCCGCCGCATAATCACCTGAAGGGACAAAGCCCGCAATATTTGCCGCCCCCGCGAGGCTCAGGGCCAGCCTGAGCCCGCCTGAGCATTCAACACAGGCGTAGGCGGGGTCCCCTTCTTTGGGGTGTACTTCCACGAGGCGGGGGTTCACGATCTTGTCCGCCTCGGTGTACACCTCGTAGGCAAGCCCCGCAATGTGAACGCTCCGGGGGCCGACGTCTACCGCCTTGCCGTTTTTGAGCGCGATCATGCTGCCGCCCCCGATGCCGACGGTGCGGACATCCAAACTGCTCAGGTAGGTCTTGTGTCCTCCCACCTCGGCATATTTAATCATCACCTTGCCGTCTTTCACGCAGGAAATGTCCGTGGACGTTCCCCCCACCTCGAAGAAAATGCCGTCGGTGAGTTTTTCGTACATCAACGCCCCGGCAACCCCGGCGGCGGGGCCGGACAAGATGGTAAGGATAGGCCGCCTGCGTACCTCCTCCACCGTCATAACGCCCCCGTCACAGCGCATCACCATGAGGGGGCTTTTGATCCCCGCCGCCTGAATGCTCCGTTCGGTCATCATCGCGGCTTCCAGCATCTTGGGCATAATGCTGGCGTTTACCGCCGCCGTGCGGGTACGCATCTTGAGGCCGTAGAGTTTGGACACATCGTTGGTCGCGGTGGCGGGGATTTCCCTTTCAACGCACAGGGCCAGAACCGCGTTTTCGTTTTCAGGATCGTCAACGCTAAAGGCTTCAGCCGCCACGATGCTTGCGCTTCCCTGCTCAGTCAGTTTGTCGAGACCGGCCCGAACCTCGTCCTCCATAGCGGCAGCGTTGCCTGAGTCAACATAGACAGGGGAAGAGCGTAAAAACTTTCCCTCGGCCAGTTCAATGTCGCCAATATTGGTGTCGCTCTTACTCTTTATCCCCTCAAGACCCCGGCCCAGCGTCACAATGCCAACCTGGGCCACGTCCCCCTCCAAGAGGGCGTTGGTGGCCTGGGTTGTTCCATGGGCAATAAAAATAACTTCCTCAGGCTGTATTCCGCACTGTTCCATTACGAGGTACAGTGCCTTGACAATCCCCGCCGCCACGCCCTCGGCGGCAAAATGGGTGGTGGGGACCTTGCAGGTACCGATGAGTTCATAGGTTTCGTTATCAACCGCAACGGCGTCCGTAAAAGTCCCGCCTACATCAATTCCAATACGCGCCTTCATGAAAGTTCTTCCTCCAAAATGTTTTTCTCCACAATTTCAAAAATAGATGATACCGGTGGTGATCACCCCGATTGCCGCCACAATCCAGAGATAGGGCAACAGTTTTTTCGTGATGCTGTTTACGTCAACCTCGGCAAAGTTGGCGGTCCAGACATTCTGGGTGTTGGTCGGATCGCCGCAACCCTGAATGCGTTCCGCCGAGAGGAACGCGCCCATAACCGCCAGCGGGTTGATCGTCCCAAGCCCGATGACCAGAGCGGCAATGCCGGAACCCAAGCCAAAGAGGTTGAGGGGCCCCCGGTACAGCGAAAGCGGCGCCAGCAGAGCAAAGAAAATAATAAACGCGATCCGCCCGGAGGGAACAACCGCCAAGAGGAACGGGTTGAGAATCTCTTTGACCATGGGATTGGTCACCGCGAGGAGCAACATACCCAGAGAGATAAACAGAATCAGTGCCGGTGCCCCGGCGGTAAAACCGTCATAGCAGGTCTTCATAAGCATATTCATCGCCTTCGTAAAACTCGTGGCGGTAAAGATCAACACCCAGAGAATACCCGCCATAAACGCCGGGATAACCGGGATTTTCAGGGCAATAACCAGAATGATGGGGATGATGGGGGTAAGCAGGGCGCAGAACCCGGCAATCCCTTTCAGGGGGCGAACATCGTCGGTACCCTCATCTTTGGGGGCGAATTTGCCGTTTACCGGCGCGGCAAAGGCGAACTTCCTGCCGTTGCGGCGGAATTCCACGAAGACAAATACCACAGTGGCGATGGCGGTGGCCGCCAGCATATAGACCTCAAAACGCTGGATGGTTTCTATGTCGAGCGAGAATATCGAGGTAAAGGTCTGCCAGTTTACCATGTTGAACGTCAGGCCGACATTGAAAGACATGAGGAAGATGCCCGCCGCAGTGGACGCGGGAATCCCGACAGAGATAAGAATGGGCAGAATAATGGAACCCACCATGATGACCGAGCCGAGGCCGCTCAACGTGGTAAAGAGCAGCGCGTTGGCGACTATCAGTATCAGGGCCACGACGAGGGGCCTGTCTCCGCCCAGTTCGGCGCTCTTTTTAATAATCGCTTCGGTTACCCCGGTGCGGTTCAGAAGCTGACCGAGCCAGGAGCCGAACACAATCGCCGCAATAGCGGCGGCCATGCGAACCGATCCGGCTTCCACAATAGTTTGAAGCCAGCCGATAGCGGCGCCTTTGTCGTTGGTTCCCACCATGGGAACCCCGGCAATAATACAGGTGATGATTGCCAATAAAATCATCGCCAGAAACGTGGGAATCTTTCTCGCAATCATGAGCAACGCCAGAACGAAAAAGACTACAATGATCAACGTGCCTTGTACCATACCATTCCTCCACGGGTCCTGCCCGCTTTTAATTTATTTCAGACTTGTCAGTCTGCTGAAACCCGCCTTGCGGCGGAAATCATTCCATTGGTGAAACCCCTATTGTTACAGGAGGCTGTTCCAAAACCTCAAGTTTTGGAACAGCAACCTTTAAAAAGTGCAGTTTCGTAAGGCTAAAGCCCAGCTTTAGCCCGGCTTCAGCTAAGGCTTTTAAGCCTAAGAAACTGCAATGCTTTAGCTCAGCCTGTCAAAACTAACCGAGTTTTGGAACAGGCTCACAGGTCCCGAATAGCACCCCTAAAAGCGGCGCAGGTTTTCTCAACCTCGGCCGCGCATGGGTCTTTTCCCATTACCACCGCGCCAATCATGAGCGCCTTGCAGCCGACGGTGAAAAGATGAGGTACTTCGCCGGGGCTCATCCACTTCTGCGTCGGGATCAAGACGGGGATTTTTACCCTCGCGGCAATGCCGGCATACGAGAGTATATCCGCATACCGTAATTTTTCGTTGTAGGCCTCGCCGGGCTGGATGCTGCACTCAAGTACGTCCGGCGGATAACGGTTAATCCCGTCGAGGGTGTTTTGGCTAAAATTGCTGTCAATGGCGGCCATGCGGCTGAGGCTTTTTGAGTCCATCATGTAATTGGGCAGATGGGCCGCGTAGGCGGAAAAGAAATCAATGCCCAGAGCCTCAATCTCGTCCCGTTCCTCCACGCTGATAAACGCCTCGCCGCCGCCGGGCACGAGGCCCACCGGCGTGTCGCCGCAGAGCCGTACCAGTTCCCGCAAAAACTGCCTGTTTTCCGCAAAACTGCCGAAGGTATGCCCGCTGGCACGGTGCCACACATTGACGTGTACCTTAATCGCCTCGGCACCGCCCTTCAGCGCGGCTTCCGCCAGAGCAAGATTATTTTCCGGCAGACTGGCAACCAGCGTAAACTTGTTTTGTGCTATCATCTTGTGAAACCGCATCACCATCCTCCGGTAAAAATCATGACGGAACCCAGAACAGTATTCCGAATGCGCCGCGCCATTTTCTCCGCGAGTTTGGCGTCCCTCGGCTCCAGTATCTTGATGGGCGGCGGCGTGGCGGGGGAAAGAATCCTGCCTAAGATTTCCCGCACCGATGCCGCAAACCCGCCCGCTTTAGCCGCCTCCCCGGAAAGCAGAATGATGTCCAGCGTAAACAGGCCGCACAACAAAGCCAGTACCCTCGCCAGAGCGGAAAGCAATGACGGCTGTTTTGTTTTATCCTGTGTGTTATCCTGATGTTTATTATCCTGAAAAGAAGATTCCGCCCACGGCCCGGCGGCTTGAAACGAGGAGAGGAGGCCGGTAATATCCGCGCTCTTTCCCTCCCGCATGTGCAGGGTGCGGCCGTCGATGGTCAGGCTGACCAGAACCTTATGCGCGAGGGCAACATGGACGCTGTTTTTCACTTCGTCCGTCTCAAGAGCGTTAAGCACCTCGCTGACCGAATACTCCCCCGCTACCGGCACCCTGAACTGGGTGGACAACGCTTCCCGAAGCGAAATGTTATCCGCAGAAAGCGAGGTAGAAAACATGACATTTAGATCGCTTTCGATCATATCTTCCTGAAACAAGAGCCCGATTCCGGCCAGGCGCAGATTCTCATCTTTCTTATAAAACTGATCGAAGATTGCCGTGGAAATCTCAAAGAACAGGTTGTTTCCTGAAAGACGGCGTTCGCCGAGGGGCTTTTCGTCCAGTTTGGCAAGCGTCATATCATAGGTGCACAAACTGACCCGCTGCCGCCCAATCTCAACGACGACGATCAGCCCGTAACCCGAATTGATGGCGAGTTCCCTGCGGCCCCGTCCGCCGGTAGAAAACGTGACGCCGCTCTCCACCAGCACCTTTTCCTCCAGCAGTTCCGCAACCAGAGACGTTACCGTACTGGGCGACAGGCCGGTTTCCCGGGCCAGGGCTATACGAGACGCGCCCCGACCATCTATAATAGATTGCAGGATGAGCCGCCGGTTCTGCGACTTCATATCCTTAAGACTAACCTTACTCAACGCCGTGTCCCTCCGCGACTTATTTCGGACTCCGCAATAAGATTATCATGGCATTTTTGCGTTGTCAAGTGTTTTTGCGTATTTTTGCGTGTTTTTGACGAAAAATTTGAATATTTTTTCATTTTTTGTAACGATTCAGTTGGGGGGAAGTCTCCCCCCTGCCTCCGGCCTGTACAAACCCTTTATACCAGTATGGGTTTGTACAGGCTTCCGGCACCCCCCTCAGCGGGGGACACCCCCGCAACGCCCCCGAAGGCCTTCACACGCTCAACGCGAAGCGTTGAGCCGATTGCTTCGCCCGCCCTGGCGAGTGGCTCGCTCGCAATGACGGGCTCACCGGATGCATTTGTTCGTGGTGGTTCTCAAAATTGCTATGCGTTTATCCTGGTACAGGGCTTTTTCTCATTCTTTCCCGGTACTCCGAAGGGGTACAGTGATAGTACTTTTTAAAGCAACTTGAGAAATAACGCTGGTTACTGTAGCCTGAGTATTCCGCCACATCCAGAATTCTGTATTCGGGGATCAGAATCAATTTTCCGGCTGTCTCCATGCGGCGCCTGATGAGGTATTCCGTAAAACTTTCGCCGGTTATGCGCCTGAAAAGCTGGCGTATATAACTGGCACTGAAATGGATTTTTTTCGCCGCCTTTTCAAGGCAAAAATTTTCATCTCCCAGGTTCTTTTCGATCAGATCTTTAAGCGTATTGACTATCTTTCTCCCTCGGTTTTTGTATGAAAGGTTGACGGTGTTACAACTCCCTGCGATATATTCCCTCATGGAGCCGCTTATATCGGCAAGGCCGTCTTTGGAAAAGTTTTTTTTGAGTTTGTCCAGAAGGGTTTCGGTTCCTCCCTTTTCCACCTCATCCCCCGATTGTGTGATCATGTTTGAAATGTTAAGGATCAATTCCACCAACATCATAAAGACCAGGGTGTCATGGCCCTTTTGCATCAAGGCGGAATAGGAACCCAGGAGGCTGTCAAAAATTTCAAGGGCCCTTTCCGCATCTCCCCTTTCGATAAGAACCAAAAGGCGTTCTTCCAAATCCCCGGGGCGCGGAGGACCATTCCTCTGGTATTTTTTTAATAGACCGGGGGTATAGAAAACCGGGGCAAGATCGGCTTCTGCCCTCTGCCTCTGTTTCCTTGCGGCTTCTATTTCGGAAGCGATTTTATCCAGAACCGAGAACAGCTCGTCCTGGGAAAAGGGTTTAAGGATATAATCCCTTATGCCCAGACTCATCGCGGTCTTGGCATAAGAAAAATTATCGTATCCGCTTATGATGACGGTTTTAAGCGAACCCTCCGCCGCAGCCGCCTCCTTTACCAATTCAAGCCCGTCCATGCCGGGCATACAAATATCGGTTAAAAGAATATCAGGCTTAAGGCTCCTGATTTTTTCCAGGGCTTCTCTCCCGCTTTCCGCCACCGCCACAACCGAATATCCGCTACTGGAGGAATTGATCTTTTTTGCCAGCGTATCCCGTATGACTTCTTCATCGTCGGCCAATACAATTTTAAGCGTCTTATTCATCCTCATCATCCTTTTCTTCTTCATTCTTGAATTCCCGGCGGGGTATGGTAACTATGGCGGCGATTCCTTCCTCCGTCTTTCGCAGAATGAGGCCGTAGGATTTACCGTAGAAAAGGCGGAGCCTTTCGTTGACGTTATAGATACCGTAACCGGAACCGGTTCTGATAATCCCCCTTCTCAGATTTCCATTGATTTTTTTTAGTTCTTCCGGGGACATTCCAGTACCGTCGTCGGCAATCTCAAAAATAATGTCCGCCGATTTTTCCCGCTGTTCCGCCCTGGCCCGGATATAAATATGTCCGGGACCTTCCTTGTTCTTAATACCGTGGTATATTGCGTTTTCTACCAGAGGCTGAAGTATCAGTTTGATGGTTTCGTATTTTTTCAGATCTTCGGGAACATCGATAAAATATTCGAGTTTTGATTTATACCGTATGGACTGGATTGCGAGATAACTCAAAATATGCTTGATTTCCTCGTCTATGGAAATAACCTCCCGTCCCCGGCTTAAAGAAATTCGGAAGAAATGGCCCAAAGAATTGGCCAGCACCGCTATTTCGTCTATGCCCCGATCCGAGGCGTACCAGGAAATGGTATTCAGGGTATTGTACAGGAAGTGGGGATTTATCTGGGTTTGGAGGGCCGTAAGCTCGGCTTTTCGTTTCAACTGCTGTTCTCTTCTGATGTTTTCTTTTTCTTTTTTGAGCGCTTCAATGTTTTCGTTCAGCGCGTTTACCAGTTGATCTGTTTTTTTGGCCATGACGTTAAAACTTCTGGAAAGGGTCCCGATCTCGTCCCGGTAGGGCCAGTTGAATTCAACGTTAAACCCGGTATCGGGGGCCCTGTTCATGATCGAAGCAAGCTGCGCCAAGGGTCGGGTAATGGTTCTGGCAAAAAGGAAAGACAGAAGGAGGCCGCTTACAATGCTCGCGGCGAGGCTAACCAGTATAAAGACGCGAAGGCTGTTTATATTTTTACGGAGCACGTCGGTTGTTTTAATGGTACATACCGTCCATTGTGAAATCGGGATGGTTACATAGGAGACAAGATACCCCTTGCCCTGATATGCAAATTCCACGCATTTTGGAATATTGTTTTCCGCGTCAAGAGGTTTAATCTTAACCATCATATCGTCGTAGTATTCGGGATAGTTAATTACCGGCAATCCGCCGCGATCAAAAATAAAAATCTGATCCACCGAGGCGTACAGTTCGGCAAGATTGGCCGAGAATTCCGACATCTTTAGGCACACGATGACATAAAGGGGTTTAAGATCGATCGTTATACGATACACAATGGGGATGACTATTTCGGCGCTTTCGTATACCGGATTTTCCATGGCAGGAAACCACGCGATGGAAGTGCCGGGATTGGCGGTAAAATAATCGTAAATATCCTTCTCAAACGTGAAATTACTCTTTCGTTTTATGGCTAAATTATCGAATATGCCTCCTTGGGTGATCATGGTTATGGAAGAGATAAAATAATTACCGAATTTTATCTCGCTTATGGAGTCAATCATAATCTGCTGAAGATTAAGATAATCTTGCAGGGAAGGTTCAAACAGTCCACGGTTCAGGGCATTGTAAAGATTCCTGTCATTCGGCATGGCGTAGATATTGCGTAGGGTGGATTTAAGATATTCGGTTAAATACACGTTAATCTGGTTACAGGTTTCTTTGGAACTTTCGTAGTTGTTGTTCAATAAATCCCGGTATGCGTAATGATAATAAAAAAATCCTCCGATGCCGTTTGTAAAAACAAGAACTACCGAGAAAAGCACAATAATTTTTACGACCAAGTTACGGTCTTTTATGAACCGCATGAGGTTCCTCTGCAACAAAATCCTAACCCTTGACGGCCCCAGCGGTAAGGCCGGAGATAAACTGCTTGTTGGCAAAGAGATATACAATCAAAATGGGGATGATGGCGATAGAAGCCCCGGCCAGCATGATATGCCATTCCGCTGCGGCCTGGGCCGCGTATTTCAGTTGGACTACCGCCACGGTGAGGGTTTTGAGGTTTTTGTTGGCAATGCTCAGGATGAAGGGAATTATATACTCGTTCCACGAATTCCTGAACGTAAACAGGGCAACTACCGCCAGAATGGGTTTTAAAAGAGGGAATATGATCCTGACAAATATCCCGTAAATGGTGCATCCGTCTATAGTGGCGGCCTCGTCCAGCTCCCGGGGAATGCTGTTGGTAAACCCCATAACCAGGAGTACGTTGGCTGCCTGACCTCCCGTAAGGGCAAGTATAAGGCCGATAAAGGATTTTGTCAACCCAAAAAAGCTGAGAAGAAAATACATAGGGTAGAGGGTAACCGAACCCAGGGCCACGAACATCATGGAGACATAGAGGGCCAAAAGCAGTTTTTTGCCTATGAACCGGCGCCGGGAAAATATAAAACCCGCCATAGAGGCGGTAATGGTCCCGATTATCATGGCCGAGAGGCTTACCATGAGGCTCGTAAGGGTGTAGCGGGTAAAGTCGGCCTGGATGAAGGCGGCGGAATAGTTTTTGAACTGCCATGTTTTCGGGAATATCGACTCTCCGAGAGTCAACTCCTGATTGGTTTTAAGAGATCCCAAGATGGTATACGCTACCGGATAGAGGGTAAAAACGACCATGATCCCCACAAAGACATACGCGATAACATTCAATATTCCTTCACTTCTGCTCTTGACCATGATTTGCTCCTTAAAATACCTTGTCCATCTTGCGGGAAATGATGAGGTATATGACCGTGATGATCCCGGCGATAATCGCCGAGAAAAAGCTCACTGTGGCGCCGTATCCGTATTGGCCCGCAGGAGTGGATGCGCCCGCCGATATGGGAAAGAAAAATGAATAGCCGTAAAGGGACATTACCATAGTGGCGTTTATCGGACCTCCCTCGGTAAGAACCATGACGGAATTCATGTCCGAGAAGGCAGCGACAATCGACAGCATGAGGATGATCTTGAGGATGGGGCCAAGCATGGGAATGGTAATAAACATAAGGGTTTGGCCCCTGTTGGCCCCGTCGATAACGGCACTCTCTATGGCTTCCTTAGGGATCATCTGGAGGCCCGCAAGGAAATACACCATGTAGTTTCCGATTCCGCCCCAGACAGCCACAATGATAAGGGTTAACATCGCGTAGTCCTTCCCAAGCCAGTTGATGGGGGTATTGAGGATCTTAAAATACAACAAGTATTTGTTGATTTCCCCGTTGTAGACATTGAACATGAGGTAAAAAACAAGACCCATGACCGCGGAACTCATGATGGTGGGAATAAATATGACGCTTTGAAACACCCTGTTTATCCTGAGGGTTTTGTTCAGTATAAGGGCAAGGAAAAAAGCAATGGGTATGGTGAGGATTATTTTGCCCCCGGCATAAACAAAGGTGTTCACTACCGATTTCCAATAAATCCTGTCCCTGAATACCCGGGCGAAATTCTCAAACCCGATAAAGACCGGCTCGCCAAGGGCAAAGCCCCCGTAGCGGTAAAAGACGTATTTCAAGGTCCAGAAAACCGGAAAGATCGAAAAGGCACAGAATAAAAGCAAATTGGGAAGCAACAGGCTGTAGGACTGGAGATTGCTTATTACTATTTTTTTCCGGCGTGAATACCGCTCCGGCGTTTTGTTCCCCATATCGCCTCCTTTCATAGTGAGTTTTAGCCGGAACCTTCGCCCCCGACAAGGTCGGACGGGCGCGCGGTTCCGGCCGGAAAACCGCTTAGTTACCCAAGGGCTTCATGGGATTAAAATTGGGTATCTTGATTTCTTTGCCTACCCCCCGGGCTATTCCCTCCCGGTAGGCTTTGTTGTACCGGGCGGTCAGATCCGCCAAACCGCGCTTGACATCAAGCTGGCCCCAGATGATGGCGGCCCATGTGTCGTAGAAATTAAGCCCTTCCACAGCCACCGCCGAGGGATTAACCTCGTGGGGCGTAAGGGGCCATATCTTGTCGGTATCGCCGATCAGCATAGCCGGATTATTCTTGTAAACCGGTGCCGGGTTTGCCCGTTTAATGACCTCGGGGATCAGGCTGATACCGAAACCCTGTTCATAGTATTCGGTCCAGAAGGGTATATCCAGGAAGAGGGCCTTGTAAACCTTCCATGCCGCTTCTTTGTTTTTGCTCCCCGCATAGATCAGGTAGCTGTTCGTTTTGTTGAAATATTGGGCACCCTTTACGACTCCGCCGGGGGTGGGAATCTGGACGGCACCCCATTCCTGGTTGGTGGGAAACTGGGTGGTGTATACCCCCGGTTCGGCATGGGTCCAAGAGAAATACATCCCTATCTTGCCTGCGGCAAACTGGGTCCGCAGGGGGTCTATGTCCATGGATTCGCATCCGGGGAAGGCACTGTCCGGAGACAGAAGCTGCTTCCAGCCGTTCATGATGGCCTCGTATCCGGTGAAATCATACTCGCCCTTGCCGAAGTCAAACCCTTGGTGGATGCCGAGTGCCCTGTCACCCATGGGCATGAGGGAACGGCTCAAGCCAGCAGTAGCGCCCCGGAGGTTCTGGGCAAAACCATAGATGCCTTCAGATTTAAGGGCGGAGGTAATCTTTCGGGAGGTCTCTACCATTTCTTCCAGGGTCTTGGGGGGCTGAAGCCCAAGGCGTTTGAAGATGGAGATGTTGTAGAAAAGCCGGTTTGAAGTACCGAATGTCGGGATAAAGTAGGTTTTCCCGTCGATGACGTTGTACCCGTTCCACTGGAGAGTACCGAACAGGTTTTTAAACTCCTGGTCGATAAAGGGGTCCAGAGGCGCCCACTTACCCGAATATTGGTGAATGGTAAATACATCGGCCTCTATCAAAATGTCAGGGGCTTCCCCGGTCTGGAAAACCAGATCCACCGCCTGGGGATAGTTGTCGGTATATATTTCATACCGTACTTCTATATTGTCCTTGTTGCTGGCGTTATAGGCATCCACCTTGGACTGTATAAAGGCCAGATCGTGCCTGCTCTGGCTCCATACGGTAATGACGGTTTTCTGGGAACCCCCGGCACTGGAAGACGCCCCTTGCTGACCGCCGCCGCCCGCGAATACCATGCCTGCCACGCTCATCAAAACGAGCACTAAACCTACACTTCTTTTCATTCTCTTTTCCTCCAAAAAATAAATATTTTATGACCCGGCAACAAACTCCCGATCATATAAAAATATAATACCGCCTATTTTGAGAATTGAAAATCCAAAATGTGATGTAAAAATGTTTGTTATTTGACGTATTATTAGGTCACAAACTCCGCGCCCCGCTCATCCAACACATTAAACTTGTTTGACAACCCGGTTGGTTGTCCCACAAATTTTGCGGTTTTTCAGGCTAAAACCAGTCTAAAACCGCGTTAAACCCTGTCTTTTGCAGAGGTTGTTGAGAAACGGGGAATTTCTCAACAACGCTATTATTGTTGGCACAGGGCTTTTGGTAATTATTCGTACCCTCTCTCGGTATCCGCGTGTCCTTGTCTATAAAAATGATTTAATTTATTATAAAAAAAATCAAGGAGGCAGTTATGGATATTTCTCATTATTTTTTTGGCAGAGACATTCCCTTTGACGATCTTGGAAAGGGCGTTAAGCGACGGGTTTTAGCGTACCATGAAAACCTGATGATTGTGGAAACCGTTTTTGAGGCAGGAGCCGTCGGTGTCATGCATCACCATCCCCACGAACAAATCACGTATATAATAGAGGGGGAATTTGATTTTACCATCAACGGCGTTACAAAACGGGTTGTGCCCGGGGATTCAATGTATAAACAGCCGGATGTTCTCCACGGAGCCGTATGTGTCAAGGCGGGTAAACTGCTTGATATCTTTACCCCTCACAGGGCCGATTTTTTAAAGAAAAGTGAAGGTTTGTAACGATGTAACGTGAGCCTGTTCCAAAACTAATTGACTGTGCGCTAACCGCGCACGGTTTTGGAACAGCCTCACGTGGCAAAAGGAGTTTTTTATGAGCGCGCAATTAAACCGGGAAGGGTTCGTTACCGGCTGGTTAATTTCCGGACCTAAAATAGGGGAGTTCGAGATTGACAATCCCTTTGACGATCAACTGCGTTTTGAAAAGTATATGCGTAGCGTACTGCGGGACAACAGCGCCCCAGTTTTACCCCGGGAGATCGTTCTTGGGGCCGAGTCCGGTCTTGGTATGCCCTGGCGCTATTCCGGCGGGGGGAGCCGGTATGTGGATGTCAGTTTTTTCTATCATATTCCCAAAAGGGTGGAACTCTACGCCTATACGGAAATAATCGCCGGTGAAGATAAAACCTTCCCGGCGGAACTGTGGACCTATGCCGCCATAGACCTATGGCTCAACGGGAATTTGGCCTGTACGGTGGAAAGGCCGGTTTATAAACCTGTCACCCACAGGCAAATGACGCTGCCCTTGAAAAAGGGAAAAAACGGCATATTCGTGCGGATGCAAAACTTGGGAGTACGGGACACCCGCAGCATTTTCGCGCTGCAATTCCGGGAAGGGGCGGATACCTTACGCTTTACCCTGCCCGGATCGGAGGCCGAAGGGCTTTTGAATCTTGATGTATACCTGCAAGGCATTATGTGCGACGGAGACACCCTTTTGTTACCACCGAATCCGCCGGGAGAAATCACGGTGGAGCCTGCGGGAACGGAGTTTTCCGGCAATTCCCTTACGCTGCCGCCGGGAACTGCCAGGGCGGTAATCAAAGGCCGATACGGCTCTCATACTCAGGAACGGGTCGTCGAGGTCTTGGAAAACATCCGCCCTTCTTTCGCCGCGTCCGGCAAGGGAGAGGCCGAGCGGCGGAAGGATATTATCAGCCGTATCGCCCGCGATAATACGAGCGGTAACCGTTTTGTGATCCTCAATGTCCTTGCCCGTTACGCCCTGGGAGAAAACGGCCCCAGCGACAGGGACGCCCTACTTAAAAGCCTTGAGTACATTGACGAACGCATTGACTGTTCTGATTTTATCGTGGCGGGAATTATCAGGCTGGTCAAACTCTATTCATTGGATCATGACCTGTCGGAAAAAATACGAGAAACCTTGATTCATTACCGCTTCTGGATGGACGAAAGCGGTTCGGACGGCATGTGCTTTTGGAGCGAAAACCATGCCCTCTTATTTCACGGCGCCCAGTTGCTGGCCGGTGCCATGTACCCCGGCGATGTCTTTCCCCGCAGCGGACGTTCAGGCCGGGAACAGGCGGACTTGGGGTTGAAACGTTGCGGTGAATGGCTGGCGGATATCAAGGCCGATGGTTTTGAGGAATTCCTGAGCAGCGGTTATATGTGCGTTACCATCGGTGCCCTTTTGAATTTGGTCGATTTCGCCCCCGAGCCCGTATCCTCCCAAGCGGCGGAAGTAACGGATATGCTTCTGGAACAGCTCTGCCGCCACACCTTTAAGGGTTCTGTCATAGGGCCCCAGGGCCGGGTCTACAGGGACGTTATTTTTCCTTTCCTCCAAGGAACCCAGTCCTTGTTGCACTACATCGATCCCTCCGTTCCCCTGACGGACAATGACTGGCCCGTCTTCTTCGCCACGACGAAATACAAACTGCCTGTCCGTTTAAAGGACCTTATGACGGCGGAACTTTCGGAACGCTATTCCTGCGGTAACGGGGAGATTGTTCTGTATAAGCGGAAGGACTACGCTTTAAGCTCGGTGGCGTCTCCCCGGCAGGATACCGCCGTGAAATGGCGTAACATCAGCGTTGACTTCGATGCGGAAAAAAACGGTTACCGTTATACGAAATCCCTGAACGAACGCTTTCATGGTACTACGGATTTTCGTCCCGGCGTTTTTGGGTATCAGCAACATTTTTGGTACGCCGCATTGAACAATGAATGTATCGCCTTTGCCAACCTTCCCGGCGGCGACGTGGATCATAGTTCCATGCGGCCTGGTTATTGGTACGGCAACGGAATTTTTCCGGCGGTAAAACAGGACAAGAATATGCTTGGGGCCGTTTATAATATCCCCGAAACCTATCCCATCCATTTTACCCATCTGTTTTTTCCTGCGGTAAAATACGATGAATACCGTCTTGAAGAGGGCTGGCTTTTTGCCAAGAAAGACAGCGGGTGGCTTGGAATTTGGTGCAACACTCCATTGGAATGGCATAACGATATGCTTTTCAAAAGCGAATTGCGGGCCTATGCTGATAGAACCGCTTATTTCTGCGTTTGCTCCGATGCGGCCCAAGACGGTTCTTTTGACGCCTTTACCGCCTGGTGCCGTAAACTGCCGGTCCGTTTTGAAGAAGGGCGGATGTTCCTCTCCTGTGGAGACACGTTTTCCCTGCGCTATGCCGTTCATTTTGATCACACCCAGTATATATAAACTTGACCCACAGAATAATAACCACGAACCGCAACAGACCCCTGGCCCGCACCAACACGAACATTCGCCACACGGTCTGTTCCGTTCGTGAGGTTCGTGATAAAATTCTTTAATTTTGTGAGTCAAGTTTAGCCCGCAGAGGGGGATAATTGGATGAGCGTTATGCACAAGGAGGATCAATGCTGACTTTTACGATGGATTTATGGGAAGGGTTCCGGTACCAGGGGGATTTGGGGGACGGGTTCAGGCCCAGCCTGGACGCTTATCTGTTAAAAAGCGGGAAGCCCCGCCCGGCGGTGTTAATTCTGCCCGGCAGCGGTTATCTGCACTGTTCGCCCCGGGAGGCCGAAGCCTTGGCAGTTCGTTTCAACGCCGAAGGGTTCCACGCCTTTGTGCTCTGGTACAGTTGCGAGCCCCGCCGTCATCCGCTTCCGGTCTTGGACTGCGCCCGGGCCCTCACCCTTATCTGGGAACATCACGCCGCATGGGATCTGGACCCCGAAAAGATCGCCGTGATGGGTTTTTCCGCCGGGGGACACTTGGCACTTTCCACGCTGCTCTTTGCTTCACGGGACTTTGCCGCCTCTCCCGGTATTGACCCCCGCCATACCCGGGCGCAGGCTCTGGCGCTGTGTTATCCGGTAATCACCTCCGGTGAATTTGCCAACCGGGGATCGTTCGACCGCCTCTTGGGGAAGTCGCCCGATCCGGCCCTGTTGGATCTCCTTTCTTTGGAAAAGCAGATAACCGGGGATCTGCCCCCGGTATTTCTCTGGCATACCTATACCGACCAGTCGGTTCCGGTGGAAAACAGTTTTCTGCTGGCCGGGGCCTTGCGGCGGGCCGGGGTTTCCCTGGAGATGCACATCTTCCCGGAAGGAAAGCACGGGATGTCCCTGGCCATCGATGAAACCAGCGCCGGGGACAGCGGGTTTATCAACCCCCATGTTGCCCAGTGGTTTTCGCTCTGCGTGAACTGGCTCACGTTACGGTTTTAGGCGAGGGGAAACGGTCCGCCGGTATCCCTCACGAGAACCGCGCTTTTGTCTTGGCAAAAAAGTCGTCCGCCGAGAGCGCGTCGTCTTCCGTTTCCGTGTAGAATTCGAGGAGGTCGGGCGGGATTTCGTTGATGAAGGGGGACGGGGCGCAGTCCACGAGGGTCTTGTTGCGCTTGCGTTTCCGTGCGCCGGTGATGAAGAGTTTGTCGCGGGCGCGGGTGATCGCCACGTAGAAGAGGCGGCGTTCTTCCTCGATGTTCCGCAGGTCCTCCTCGACGCTTCTTTCGTGCGGGATGATGCCGTCTTCTGCCCCGGCGATGAACACCACGGGAAATTCGAGGCCCTTCGAGGCGTGGATCGTCATCAGGTTGACCTTGCTCTTGCCCTCGTCGTCGGATTCGTCGCGGGTGAGGAGGCTTATCCGGTTGAGGTAGGGGTAGAGCGTCGGGTCGAAATTGTCGGGGTTGCGCGCCCATGTTTCGATGCCTTCGATGAGGCGTTCGATGTTCTGGAACTTGAACCGCGCCACCGCGTCGTTCTTCCGGTGTTCGGCGATGAGGTGGGGCCAGTAGTCGATCGCGTCCACCAATGCGCGGACTTTCGCCGCGAGGTCTTTCTTGCCCAGCAACTCTTCGCGTTGTTTTTCGATGAGGCCCATAAAGCCGTCTACCTCGTCCCGGTCTTTCATCTCAAAGAGCGCGTTTTGCACATAGCGCAACCCGGTGAGGGCGTTCCAGAGCGAGGACCTTTTCTTCTTGGCCGCCTCGGAAATGTGCGCGATGGTCGTCTTGCCGATGCCCCGGCGCGGCGTGTTGACGATGCGGAGCAGGTTCACGTCGTCGTCAGGGTTGGCGATGACGCGGAGATAGGAGAGCACGTCCTTGATCTCCTGCCGCGCGAAAAAACTCGTGCCGCCGGAGACGCGGTAGGGGATGTTCTCGGCGAGAAAGACTTCTTCAATAGAAGTGGTAAGGGAATTCGTCCGCACCAGCACGCCGAAATCGTCGTAGCGGAGGTTCTCGCTTAGGCGGAGACTGCGGATCCGCTCGGCGATAAACTCGGCCTCCTCGGTCTCGTTTTCCGGCGTGTAATAAAAAACCGGTTTCCCGCCGCCGTTCCCCGACCAGAGTTTCTTCTCTTTCCGCGCCTCGTTGTGCGCGATGACGCCGTTTGCCGCTTCGAGGATCGTCGTCGTCGAACGGTAGTTCTGTTCGAGTTTGATCTCCTTCACACCCGCAAAATCTTTCTCAAAGTTGACGATGTTCTCGTAGTTCGCCCCCCGCCAACTGTAAATCGACTGGTCGTCGTCTCCCACCGCACAAATGTTGACCTTCGCCGGAACCTCGCCCGTTGCGCCGCCCCCCACCGCGAGCATCTTCATCAGCCGGTACTGAATCGCGCTCGTGTCTTGAAACTCGTCAATCAGAATATACCGGAACCGCTCGTGGTACTTGGCGTGAATCTCCGGAAACTGCTCAAAGAGCGCGATGGGCAGCGTGAGCAAGTCGTCAAAGTCGAGAGCGTTGTAAATCTTCTTTGTCCGCTCGTATTCCTCGTAGACGCCCCGGTACGGTTCAAGGTCGGCGTACTCCCGAAGGCCCGTCTTCACCTGCGAGAAAAGCTGAGAAGCCACCCCAATGTCGATGCCTTCGGGGTTGATCTTGCAGTCGCGAAAACATTCGCGGATGAGCTGCCCCTTGTCCCCCTCGTCATAAATCGAAAAATTGTTGCGCCAGCCCAACGCCTCAATCTCCTTCCGTAGCAACGCCGCCCCAAATGCGTGAAACGTGGACAGGGTGAGGCTTCGCAACTTCTTCCCGGTGAGCGCCTTCACCCGCTCCTCCATTTCCCGCGCCGCCTTATTGGTAAACGTGAGCGCGAGAATCGCGTGTTGCGCGATCCCCCGCTCAAGCATGTGCGCGATGCGGTAGGTGATGACGCGGGTCTTCCCCGACCCCGCCCCGGCGATGATGAGAAGCGGCCCCTCGATGGTGGTCGCGGCGAGCAACTGCTCCGGGTTGAGTTCCCGTTCAATATTCAGTCTGGACATCGCATCAGTGTAACCGGGCGGCGCGTGCGGGACAAGATCATGCGCGCTTTGCGCGAATGGAAAATGGAGAATTGAAAATGGATAATGCCGTCATTGCGAAGTGCGTAGCGGTGAAGCAATCCAGACGAGGAGCGTCATCACACTGGATTGCTTCGCTTCGCTCGCAATGACAAGCGGCTCCGCTCCGCAATGACGACACATTCTGTCACCATCATTCTCCATTATCCATTCCCCAAAGGGGTATGGATTGCTTCGCCCGCTCTCACGAGCGGCCCGCTCGCAATGACACCTGCGGTGGACAAAGCGGGCTCGCAATGACGAGTGGTAGCGCGGTACGCGAAAGGAAAATAGAACATTGAAACCGAGTTCTGAAACAGGCTCAGGGGTAGCGGAGGATCCCCCTGCGTGATTGAACCCGCTACTTCGCGCCCCGGTAACTCACGCGCACCTGCTTGTACATCCCCTCGCCTTCGCTGCGCGTCGCGATGTCCTTGATATCGCTGAGCGTGGTATGGACGAGCCGCCGCTCGAAGGGGTTCATCGGCTCCAAGAGCAACGAGGAGCGATTGGCGCGTACCCGGTCCGCCACATCGTAGGCCATGCGGACGATGGATTCTTCGCGGCGCAGACGGTAATTTTCGCTGTCCAGCACGACGTGGACTTCGGGCTTCCCCACGCGACCCGCATAGATATTCGCCACGAGTTGCAGCGCGTCGAGGTTCTTGCCTTTCTTGCCGATGATGATCGGCGAATGACGCGAGGCGATCTTCAGGCCGAGCTTGTTCTTTTCGCGGAACTGGATCGTCACGGTTACGTCATATCCCATTTTTTCAATGACGTTCGAGACGAACTCAATCATCGCCTTTTCAAAGTCGTTCTCTACGGAAAGCGGGGCCTCCTCGACAATCACCTGCGTTTTCGTCCCCCCTGCCCTTTCCCCCGAACCCTCGCCTTCTAAGCCGTTCATCGAAACCTGATACCTGTCGCCTGAGTTTTTCGAGATAATCTCGTCGGCGTGAACCTCTATACGCACCAGCCCTTTCTTGAAAAGCCCTCCCTTCTGCGTTTCGATAATCTCAACATCGAATTTGTCTTTTTCGAGCCCAAGCTCCCGCGCCGCGTTTGCGATCGCTTCTTTTTCTGTTTTTCCTTCAAACTGATAAACCATATTTTTATCCTCCCGGAAACTAAAGTATTCGAAACCGCGCTACCCCTTGCCCCTTCGGGGAATTGAAAATGGATAATGGAAAATGCAATCACAAAAAACCACAGATTACACACGCCGTAAACAGCGACGCAGATGAACACGGATTAAATCTGTGCCCATCCTTTTCATCCGCGCCATCTGTGGTTAATCGTTATTCCAAAATCCACTCATTATCCGTTTTCCATTCGCGCAACGCGCGCACCCCTATCTTTTCTTTTTCTTCGGTTTGGCGATCACCGTTTTTTGTGGCTCGCTGTTTAACCCCAACGCCGCTTTCCGCTGTTTCATGTACTTGTTGATCGCCAGTTGCTGAATCATCGTCAAAACGTTGGACATGATCCAGTAGACCAGCAAGCCGGACGGCACGTTGTACAGCACGAAGAAAAAGACGATCGGCATCACATAGAGCATCATCTTCATCTGCGGGTTAGCCGCCGTGTCGGGCGTCTGGGTTACCTTGCCGTAAATCAACTGGGACGCGACATAGACAAACGGCAAGAGCCGTATGTCGCTCCAGCCCAGAAGGGGAATACGTGTCGGCGCGAAATTCCAAATCGTTTCGGGCAGGGAAAGATCGGGGATCCAGCCGGAAATAAACATCGCGCCCCGCAGGTCAAAGTGGTTGTTGAACAGACTGTACATCGCTATAAAAATCGGAAACTGCAAAAGCATCGGCAGACAGCCGGAAAGCGGGTTGTATCCCTCTTTTTTATAGAGATTGGCCATCTCCATGTTCATTTTCTGCGGGTTGTCCTTGTACTTTTCCTGCAATTCTTTGATTTTCGGCGAAATCATCTGCATCCGCAACGTCCCCTCGGAACTTTTTTTGGTCAGCGGGAACATCAAAATCTTCACCACCAGCGTTACGAGAATAATCGCGATCCCGTAGTTATGTACAAGGTTATTAAAAAAGGTAAGAATCTGTTTTAAGACCCATTCAAGCGGGTTCAAGATACTCCAGAAACCGCTTGTCGCCCCCAGTTTGCTGATTTGCAGGTCGGTGTATTTGAACATATTGCGGGCGTTGTCGTAGATACTGAGCGCGTCCTGGGTTTTCGGCCCGATATAAAAGCGGTAAATGTCCGTGGTGTGGGACGCCTGCAACGCCGGACGCGCAAGATAGAAACGGGAAGACTGCGCGAGGCCGTCGTCGTTCTGCTTCTGCGAAAAAATCGCCGTGTAACTCGTCGCGTCGGGAACCGCGATAAACGCGAAGTATTTCCCAGTCAGCGCGGCCCACGTAAAACGTGAGTTGATCTCGACGTTGGCGGACGCCCCCACCTTTTCCTGCCGCATCTTGCCGTTGACAAAGGTGAAGTAACGCCTGAAGTTCTGCTGTTCGTCGATCCGGTCAAACCGGGGGCCAATCTGCGGCCCGAAACCGAGCGTATACGCCGTCCCGTTAAAATTCAGCGGAGGCTGCCCGCTCCCGTCAATGGTCACGTCAAGCTGAAACAGGTATTCGCCCGGTATAAACGTGTACTTCTTTTTCAACGTGAATGTCTGGCCGCCGTCTCCCAGCGAAAAGGCGCGGGAAAACTCGACGCTGTGTTCCCCGGTACGGTTGATGGCGAACCGCGACGTTACCGGGGTCGTCGTCCAGTTGCCAAACGCCACAGTGAAGGCATGACCCGGCGTGTCCCCGGAAAAAATCATGTCCACTTCCTCATCGCCTGTTGACGAACTATCCTTATGTTGCTTCAAGCGGAACGACGTGATGTCGCCGCCCTCGTTACTCAGCGTAACTCGAAGCAAGTCCGTCTCGATGAGTACCGTCTGCGCGGGAATGGCCTCTTCCTCTTGGGGAATGGACACCGTTAACGGATCGAACCGAGGCGCCGGCTCTTCCCCAACGGGATTCGCCGGAAGCGGCTGCTCGACAACCTGCCCCGAAGACGGAGCGGGTGGCGGCTCGACAGGCGGTGCCAATGCCGCCTGCGCCATATAAAACACTATGATAACCAGCGTGGACAAAACCACGGCCAATAACGTTCGCTTATCCAATACAACCTCTTTCAGGAAACCGCTGATTACCCTCGCGCCAATCCGCGTGTTTCCTCATTAAAATAACGCCGATGTATTCCCGTCGTCCCCTTCAACCCCGACGGAACAAATCAACGCTTTTCAGGGCACCGGGTCGAACCCGCCCGCATGAAAGGGATGACAGCGGAGAATCCGCCGAACCGCGAGATACCCCCCTTTCACCACTCCGTACTTTTCAACCACTTCCAGCGCATACGCCGAACACGTCGGATAAAAACGGCAACACGCCCGCGTGTAAGGGGAAACCGCCGCCCGGTAAAACTTGATAAGTCCCAGTACCAAAAACTTCATGCCCTTTCCGTTTTCATCTGCCCGATTCCTAAACCGGCGCGGTTCACCAGAGCCTTTAACTGCCGGAACCGCCTCTCAAAGGTAGCCCCGCCTGTACGCTCACCGGGATAGACGAGCAGGACAAAGTCCCATCCCACCGACAGCCCGGCGCGCATATACCGATAACTCTCACGGCCAAGCCGCCGCGCCCGGTTCCGCTCCACCGCGTTACCAAATTTCCGGGCAAAAGTGAACGCTATCCTGTTATAGGAAAGATTATTCCTGATATAGAACAACTTCGCGCCATATTCGGTTACACACCGCCCTTTCTTCATCGCCGCCCGGATATCCGCCCGCTTTTTCAACCGTTCCGTCCGGGGAAACACCCGGCGCGGCCCCGATGCGCCCGCCGGTTCAGTAGGGCTTCCGCTCATTCGCCACGGAGAGCTTCTTCCGCCCTTTCGTCCGCCTTCTCTTCAAAACAAGCCTTCCCCCACGGGTAGCCATCCTTGCGCGGAACCCAAACTTCCGGTTGCGCTTAACCTTGCTCGGCTGATATGTCCTTTTCATGCTGTCGCACTCCTCACACTTAGTCCGGCAAGTATAGCATAGCCGCGTACAAGTTACAAGAGGCAGTATGCGCGCTTCGCGCGAATGGAGAATGGAGAATTGAAAATGATACATGAATGAGGTTGTTCCAAAACCCAGCGAAAGGGGGAATCGGCAAATTGCCGCGTCTTCCCCCTCGCTTCGGGCTTAAGCCCTACGCTACCCCCTTCAACGGGGACAAAACCATGCGGTGCATGGTGGCCAAGCGTTGCTTGGCTTAGTGGGCGTACCTTAAGCAAACCGCATGGTTTGCTCAGCGTCCACGGACGGACGCATTACTGAAGCACACCGTAGGTGTGCCACGCCCCGGCCCGGAAGTCCGAAGCAGGACGCTGAGGGCTGTAGGGTACCACCCCCGAAGGCGACCCGCAGGGCTCGCCCCGCCCCCGAATCACGGTGAGGAAAAAACCTCGTGGGGTTTTGGAACGGGCTCGAATAATAGAACATGAACCGCAGGGAATTGAAAATTTCCGGCCTTTGGCCCGCAACCACACAGACAAACAGACACGAACAAACGTATTTGTTCGTGTCTGTTCGCGGATCATTTTTTCTCTTTTATCCCTTACACCTTCTCCCCGTTGCTCTCGATGACCTCCTTGTACCAAGAGAACGACTTCTTGCGCGACCGCGCCAGCGTGCCCTTGCCCTCGTCGTCCTTGTCAACGTAGATGAAGCCGTACCGCTTGGACATCTCCCCGGTGGACGCGCTTACGAGATCGATGCAACCCCACGGCGTGTAGCCCAGCACTTCGACCCCGTCCTCGTCAATCGCCCGTTCCATCGCCTGAATGTGCTTGCGGAGGTAGTTGATGCGGTAGTCGTCGTTGATCGAGCCGTCCGCCTCGACCACGTCCTTTGCGCCGAGGCCATTCTCCACAATAAACAGCGGCTTCTGGTAGCGGTCGTAGAGAAAGTTGAGCAGCGTCCGCAATCCCAGCGGGTCAATCTGCCAGCCCCACTCGGACGACTCAAGGTAGGGATTTTTCGCCCCGCCAAAGAGGTTGCCCTCGGCCCCGGCAAGCGCGGGGTCACTCGAAGCCGTCATGCTCATGTAGTAACTGAACGAGATAAAATCGACCGTTCCCTCGCGCAAAATCCGCGCGTCATCAGGCCCCCGCTCAAGCGCGATCCGCTCCCTCTCGAAGAACCGCTCCATGTAGGCGGGATAGGAGCCCCGCGCCTGGACGTCGCTGTAAAAGTACGTGTTCCGCTCCTCTTTCGTCTTGAGCCAGACATCCTCCGGGCGGCACGTATACGGATAGATCATCATCGCGGCGATCATGTTGCCGATTTTCGCGCCGGGAATGATCTCGTGGCACGCCTTCACCGCAAGGGCGCTCGCCACCAACTGGTTATGGCTCGCCTGATAGACCGGTTGCCGATTCTCCGCCGGATTGTCGATAAGCGCGCCCGCGCCGAGGAACGGGGCAAACTGCGTGCAGTTGATCTCGTTGAACGTAAGCCAGTACTTCACCTTGTCCTGGTACCGCGCAAACACCGTCCGCGCGTACCGCTCGAACAACGGGATAAGCTCGCGGCTTGCCCAGCCGTTGTACTTTGTCGTGAGCGCGAGCGGCGACTCGTAGTGCGAAATCGTCACCAGCGGCTCGATGCCGTGCTTGCGGCACTCGTCAAAGAGGCTGTCGTAAAAGGCAAGGCCCTTCTCATTCGGCTGCGCGTCATCCCCGTTGGGGAAAATCCGCGACCACGCGATCGACGTGCGAAACGTCTTGAAGCCCATCTCCGCGAAGAGCGCGATGTCTTCCTTATAATGGTGATAGAAATCGATAGCCTCGTGAGACGGGAAAAAGCCCGTGGGGTCCGCGATAATCTTCCGCATCGCCCCCGCGTCCGTCATCTCCGCGAAGCGCCCCTTGCCGCCGCGCACCACATCCGCGCACGAAAGCCCCTTGCCATCCGCGAGGTACGCGCCCTCCGCCTGATTAGCGGCAATCGCGCCGCCCCATAAAAATCCTTTTGGAAAACCCATGTTTCCCTCCTCATAAAAAAATATTTCTCAAAGGGGAAATCCCCTCTGGGGAATGAAAAATGGTACATGGAGACTGGAAAAAGATGGCAACAGAACGCGCGGTCTCCATAACACGGCATTCTCCCTGTTTAATGCTTCTGTCTATTCGCGCAACACGCGCCACCCTCTGCCATTGCGAGCGAAGCGAAGCAATCTAGGGTGAAGGCATCCTCCGTCTGGATTGCTTCGGGCTCCGCCCTCGCAATGACGATGTTCCTTCGCCCTCGCAATGACGTTGCCCTTTGTCATTGCGAGCGAAGCGCGGCAATCCAGGGTGACGGCCTTCTCCGTCTAGATTGCTTCGTCGCTCCGCCCTCGCAATGACGATGTCCCTCCGCCCACCGCACGTGTCATTGCGAGCCCGCTTCGACGTATGCCATATTGTTAAGCTCGGTTACCGTAAACTTCCCGTCTTTGTAAACAACTTTGGTAACGCTCGCGTTCTCAAGCTGCCCGCCTTTCGGCTGTTCGGTGGTCCAATCGGAAATCATTGCCAGAATCGAAATCCCGTGGGCAACGACCAGAATGTTTCCGCCGCCTTTTCCGGCATACTCCTCGGCCAGTTGGACAAGCTGATTTTGCATCCGTGTCTTGACCGTATCGTAATCCTCGGCAAAACCCGTGGTGTCTATCGCTTTGACGGCACCCAGCACATCGGAGATGGTATAACGTCCGGTCATCATGGCCGCAAATATGGCTTGGTACGCTTCCTCGACCGTATTTCCCAGCCCAAGATGGATGCCGGCGTTGCCCCACATATTCTCGTCCGTATCTCCTTCGAACAAACCGAAACCACTCTCACGGAAGTTTTTGGTTTCCCGCAGCGCAATGCCGGCGTTGCCGCTGTTCTCCAGCACCAAACGCGCCGTCTCCCGCGCCCGTCCCGAATCACTGGACCACGCGGCATTAAACGTTATCCCCTGCGCTTTAATCCCCCTGCCGAGCTGCTCGGCGACTTCAACCCCCGGAGGCGTAAGCGGCGTGTCCGACCAGCCTTGAGCCCGGTGTACCGTGTTGAACATCGTCCTGCCGTGACGGGTTACGTAAAACGTAACCGAACCGTCATCGCTGGGCACCCAGCCGCTTTTTGAAGATACCGACGCGCAACCGGCAATCAGCACGACCCCGACCACTGCGGCAAAGAAAACCGCACCCATCTTTTGCATAACTGTCTTTTTCATAACAAACTCCTTCCTATTCATAAAAAACTCCTTCCATAAAATAAATAACAACCTTAATCACAACGCACAACCAATCCGCCCACCGCACGTGTCATTGCGAGCGAGCCCCCCGTCATTGCGAGCGAAGCGCGGCAATCCAGGGTGAGGGCATCCTCCGTCTGGATTGCTTCGGGCTCCGCCCTCGCAATGACGATGTTCCTTCGCCCACCGCACGTGTCATTGCGAGCGAGCCCCCGTCATTGCGAGCGTAGCGCGGCAATCCAGGGTAAGGGCCTCCCTCGTCTGGATTGCTTCGGGCTCCGCCCTCGCAATGACGACCCTCCCCCGAAGGGGGACCCGACACTCGTTCTCCTCGCAACAAGCCCAAGGAAAGCCCCCGAGGGGCTACCGCAAAGCCTTGCCGGCGTCGATATAACTGGTGTCGTTAAACGACTCGATGGTGAACTTGCCGTTCTGATAGACAACTTTGCTCACCGCCGCGTTTGCGAGTGACGTCCCCGTGTAGTTAAACGCCGGGTCAAGGTCGGACAGCATGATGTTAATCGACTGGCCGTGCGCGACCAAGAGGACATTGCCGCCCTTTTTCGCCTGGGCCTTCGCAACCGCAGTGAGCGTTCCCTGCATACGGGCCTTGATCGTCGCCGCGTCTTCCGCCATGCCGCTCGTATCAAGCCGTTTTACCGAGTCCGCCGCTTTCAGCCACATATAGGGATCCTGCATCATAGATTCCATCGTAGCCCCCGTTTCTTTGGCAAAAGCGGCGATCATTTCGCCGTTCGGGTCGCCCTCAAACTGACCGTAACAGGCTTCGCGCAACGTCTCTGTGTCCTCAAGCCGGTAGTTCTTGCTGACACGGTTTTGCGCCATCACCAGCCGGGCCGTTTGCCGCGCCCGCACCAAGTCACTGGAAATCACGTAGTCAAACGGCACATCCCGCAACCCGCGCCCTAAATCTTCCGCAACCGCAATCCCTTCAGGCGTAAGCGGGCTATCCGCCCACCCCTGCGCGAGCTCTTTCGTGTTAAAAAGCGTCCGACCGTGCCGCGTTACATAAATCGTAACCGGCTTTTCCCCGCCGCCGCCCGCAAACACCGGTACCGCCAAGAACACCGACACAACCACCAACAAACCGCAAAGAATTCTCTTGCTTCTCATCTCTGTTGCCTCCAAAAATAATGTTAAACCCATAAAAAACCCTTCTCCACCCTACATCTTCTCGCCCGCTTCCGCATAACTCATATCCCCGACCGGGCCGTCAATGCGGTACGTTTTTGTCGCATAGTCGTAGACGAGTTTGGTTACGCTTGAGTTGCCAAGCTGGGCGGAAACTTCAACGCCGACTGCCGCGAGCAGAAAGGAGATCGACTGGCCGTGGGCGACCAGCATCACGTTGCCGCCGTTCGGGTTTTCGGTGACAATCGCGTTCATGCCCTTCTTGAGGCGCGCGTACACCTCGGACGCATCCTCGGAAATCTTGTAGGTCGTGTCAACTTTTTTGTTGAAATCCGCCAGCCCTTCAAGGAACTTTTTCGTGTCTCCGCCGTAGTACTGCACGATTGGCATAACCGCCGCGCCTATCGACTTCGCGTCATCAGGAATCGTAATTCCTAAATCCTTGGCAAGAGCCGCATACATCATCCAGTTCGGATCGCCCTCAAAAATGCCGAAACTCACCTCGCGCAATTCTTTCTTTTCCGTAACCGTCCATTGCTTTGTTGCGCGGTTCTGCTCCATCGCAAGCCGCGCCGTCTCAATCGCCCGCTTCAAATCGCTTGAATACACGGCATTGAACGGTACGTCGCGCAACCCTTTTCCCATGTTGACCGCGCCCACGATTCCCTTTTCGGTCAAAATGCCGTCGGAAATTCCCTGAACCCGGTCCATCAGATTGAAAATCGTCTGTCCGTGCCGCACCACATAAATGGTGACCGAGTTCGCGGAACTCGCTGAGTCCGCGGAACTCGTTGAGTCCGTAGAACTCTCCGAGTTCTTTGCCGCTTGCGTGGTGTTCTCCGCCTGACTGCCCGCAAACACCGGCACCGCCAAGAACACCGACACAACTACCAACAAACCGCAAAAAATCCTTTTGTTTCTCATCTTTCTTCCTCCAAAAATAAATTTAAACCCCATAAAAAACTCCTTATAACCACAGATAACAGAAACCGCACAAATCAATTTTGTTATTTTTTAACCTCTATACCTTTTGCCTCGCGACCCGCCCGTTAGAGCGAGCCCCGTCATTGCGAGCGAGCCGCTCGTTAGAGCGGGCGAAGCAACCCAGCGCGGAAGCATTCCCCGTCTGGATTGCTTCGTCGTCAGCAACCCGCCGCCTCCTCGCAATGACGGGGACGCTTATCCCTTATCTACTCCACGTAGAGAATCAAATCGCCCACGTTGCAATCCCCGGCTTTCGCTTGGGTGATGGCCTTGTAGTCGCCTGTGTTGGTGATGACGACCTGCGTTTCGAGGCTGAAACCGGAGCGCGCGATCACGTCTTTGTTGTATTCGAGGATCAACTGGCCCGCCTTGACCGGGTCGTCGTCTTTCACGTGAGTCGTAAAGCCCTTGCCGCCCAGCTTCACCGTGTCGATGCCGCAGTGGATCAACACTTCCACACCGTCGGGGGACTTGATGTTGATCGCGTGCTTTGTGTCGAAGACCATCTCGACCGTCCCGTCGCACGGCGCGAAAATCTTTCCGCCCAGCGGCATGAAGCACACGCCCTTCCCGACCGCTTCCTGCTGGTGGGCGGGATCGGCTGACTGGGTGATGGGGAGAACGCGCCCTTTCACCGGGGCGAAAATCTTTTTCGCTTTGGCGGTGTTCACTTTGGACGTGTCGATGACGACTTCTTCCGTCACCTTCATTTCCGCCTCGTCCGGTTTGTAGGTGAGGTAGACAAGGACAAAGGCTGCCCCGGCCGAAAGCACACTCGCGACAAGCGCGATAACCAGGTTTGCCCCGGCCTGGGGAAAGTTCGGGATCAAGTAAGCCGGATACGCGAAGAGCCCCATGCCGCCCATACCGGAGGCAATGCCCCGTCCGTCAGACACGAGGATATTGCCCGCGAAAGCCGCCAGCGCGCCCGCGCCCGCCCCGCAGAAACAAGCGGTAAAGAACGGCCTCTTCTTGGGCAGCGTAAAGCCGTAGATGATTGGCTCGGTAATCCCGAATATGCCGGCGATACCCGCAGAAACCGCCGCCGACTTCCGTTCGGCATTCTTCATTTTGACCGCCATAGCGAGCACCGCGCCAAGCTGCGCGATAACCGCAATCTGCGTATAGGAGAATATGACCGAAACGTTGGCATTGCCCCAGAGCGGATTCGGCGTTCCCATTTCCTGCATTGCTATAGGGACGACCGCCCAGTGGAGACCAAAGACGACCAGCACCTGCCAGAAGCCGCCTATGATAAGCCCCAGGAGAATCGGTCCGATAAAGCGCAGTTCGACGATTGATCCGATGGCGCGTTGAAGCCCCAGTCCCACCACGCCGAACACCGGCCCGATGATAAGAAACATCAAGGGAACGGTTATGATCAGCGTAAAGAAGGGCGCGAGGAAGTTCTTTACCGCCGACGGGATTGTTTTTCGGAAGTACTGGTACAACTTGGACGCGCCGTAGACCGCGAAAATCGAGGGCAGTACCGTGCCTGAGTAGCGCATCATGACCAAAATGTCCGCGCCGAAGAATTTGTTTAAGCCCCAGGGACCGAAAGGATAAAGCTCAACGATAGTCGGATAAACCAGCGCCGCGCCAATCGTCATACCGAGAAGCGGGTCGAGTTTGAACTTTTGCGCCGAAGTATAGGCGATCAGAATAGGCAGGAAGTACATGAGCGCATCGGCGGCGGCGTAAAGCACCGTGTAGGACGTGTCGCCGGAAGCCGCCCAGCCGGGAAAGATCATCTGCAAGATGGCGATAAGCCCCTTGAGAAGACCCATACCCATCATTGCCGGAAGAATCGGGGTAAACACGCCGGAAATCGTCCCAATCAGCATATTGCCGAGGGATTGCTTTTCCGGCAGACCCCCCCCCCCGCCCCCTTCTCCTCCGCCACTGGTTGGAAGGCCCAGCTTCTCAAGCTCCTCGAAGACCTCGTGCACATCGTTCCCGATGACCACCTGGTACAAGCCGCCCGCCTTGACCACACTCACCACGCCCGCAGTTCCCTTCACCGCGTCGTCGTTTGCCCTCGCGTTGTCAACCAGCGTGAACCGGAGGCGCGTCGCGCAGTGCACAACACTCCTCACGTTCTCTTTGCCGCCCACGCCGTCCAATACGCCCTGGGCCGTCTTTCCAAAATCCTTTGCCATTTTCTATCTCCTATAAAAATTTATATTTACGTCCCGGTTCCCCGGTCCGTAGATTACCAAACACCATGCCCCTACGGGGCCTCAGGCCCTTTCCTTGGGCGCATCGCACCGTGAACGACCCTCGGCACCCCCCTTCGGGGGAGAGCAAGCCAAAGAAGGAGGAGTGGGGGGAAGTCTCCCCCTCGCTCCAGCCGCTTCGCGTCTTACGCTACCCCCTCTGCGGGGGACACCCCCGCAACGCCCCCGTTTCCGCACCTGCGGTGGGCCCTTGGGCGCGTCGCACGCCCCTAATGGGAAACCCGCGCTCTTACCCAACACGCCTTGAGCCCGCGGAAGACCCCGGTGGGCCTTCGCCGCTCACAGCAACTCTGTTGCCGCCTTCTCATTTTCCATTCACGCAACGCGCGTCCGATTGCTTCGTTGCTTCGCGCCTCGCAATGACGACTCCGTTTTGCTTCGCGCCCCGCTATGACAATCCCGACACCCGTTCTCAATACGCCGCGCCTAAGAAAAGCCCCTGCGGGCCGCCCACCGCGTTCACTCCCCCGTAGGGGGACGCCGACACCCGTTCTCATCACAACGCGCCCAAGGAAAGCCCCTGCGGGCCGCCCACCGCGTTCACTCCCCCGTAGGGGGACACCCTTGCCCGTTCTCATCACAACGAGCCCAAGGGAAGCCCCTGCGGGGCCCCCTGGGGGTTCACCCCTTATCGGAACCGCTTCCTGCCGTAATCCGGTCAATGAAGAGGGTCAAGAACGACACGTCGTTCCCTGAAAGCCTAAAGTCATACTCCCGCTCGATAAAAGAGGCCACCTTTTCGGCACAGGTAAACGAGTGCGCGTAGCGTTTTCGCAACAACTGGTAAAGCACCGTGTCTTCTTCGATCTGTTTTTCCCGGTCGGGATAGATAAAGCGCATCACCGTGTTGCGGAGCAGCGCGATCAGCCCGCTGAAATCGAGGGAACTCTCGTCAAACGACGTCTTGTAGTGCGCCTCGATGATCCTCACCGACTGCTGGATGATGTTCGACATTTTGATCGTGTTGGGCATATCCGCCAGATCGGATTCCGCGTTGATGAAGTGGAGCGTGATCGCCGCAGCCTCGGCGCGGGGAAAGTCGATCCCCGTCTCCGCCTTAATCACGCCCAACGCCTCTTCGCCCACCGCAAACTCAGCGGGATAGATATGCTTGATGTCCCAAATCAGCGGCATCTGAATATCGAGATGGTCGTGCTGACGCTTGATGGCGAAACTTAAGTGGTCGGCAAGCGCGATGACAATGCTCTGATTGAGCGCCTGACCCAGCCGCGCCCGTCCCAAATCGACAATCTTGCTGGCCAGAATGACGTGCTCATAGGGCAGGTCGGCGAGAATATCCTGAAAGCGGCCAAGCTGAAGGGCCTCCTGCGGCACAAAGACCTTTTCCACGAGGCTCATGTCCACCTCGTCGCCCGGCTTGAGACTAAACCCCAGTCCCTTGCCCAGCGCAATCACCTGCTGGCCCTTGTCCTCCGCGAAAATGATATTGTTGTTACATTTATGGATATTCGTCATCCCCACTACCTATTCTGTCCGTACCCTGAAACAGGTAATGCCCGGTATTGCGCCGGTAACAATCCTCTCTCTATAGTATCTACCGACTTTTCCCGCTTGTCAAGAAAAATTTTTCAGTTTTTGACGATTTTTTGCGTTTTTTTAAGGTGAGGCTGTTCCAAAACCCCGCAAAAGGGGGAATCGGCAATTTGCATTGGCAAGTTGCCACGCCTTCCCCTGTCAACAACTTAAGGATTTAATCCGCCCGTCATTGCGAGCAAGCCGCATCGTTGCGAGCGAGCCACGTCATTGCGAGCGGAGCGAAGCAATCCAGGGTGAATGCCCTCCCCCGGCCGGATTGCTTCGCGGCTCGCAATGACAACTCTCCCCGTCACTGCGAGCGAGTCACGTCATTGCGAGCGGAGCGAAGCAATCCAAGGTGAAGCCCTCCTCCGGCTGGATTGCTTCGCCGCTTCGCGGCTCGCAATGACAACTCTCCCCGTCACTGCGAGCGGGCCACGTCATTGCGAGCGAGCCGCGTCATTGCGAGCGGAGCGAAGCAATCCAGGGTGAAGCCCTCCTCCGGCTGGATTGCTTCGCCGCTTTGCGTCTCGCAATGACAACTCTCCCCGTCACTGCGAGCGAGTCACGTCATTGCGAGCGGGCGGCACATTGCCGAGCGAAGCAATCCAGGGTGAATGCCCTCCCCGGCTGGATTGTTTCACCAACGGCAAATTGCTAACGGCAACTATGTTGCCGCGCCTTCGCAATGATTACCTCCGATCCGTTCTTCTCAAAAAATGAACGTTACCGGTTTGCGAGGCTTTGGATGGTCTCGGTCGAAAGCCCGGTGATTTTTTGGATAAACGCCACAGACGACCCTTCTCTCAGGGCATTTTCCGCGATCTCTTCCCGGCTCTTCTCCCAACCCTCTTCCCGGCCTTCCTCCCGGCCCTCCTCCCGCTCAACCGCCAATGCGTTTCCCGAATGCGGGCAACGTCATTTAGGTTCAATCGCCAAAAAATGGCTTGATTTCAGGAATTTTAACCAACGACCATTGGCCCGCAGCCTCAAGGAGATAGCATATTCCCGGCCAAAGGCCCCGCGCAGACACGAACAGGCGATCTGAAGAAGACATATGGTTTTAGGGGAATCGTGGTTGCCGTGTTCGCGCTCAGCCTTATGCGGCAAGGGCGGCCTGTCGTATCCGTGGATACGAAGAAAAAAACTGAGGCTGTTCCAAAACGTGAGGTTTTGGAACAGGCACTTTTTGAAAAAAATTGAAAAAATGAAAAAAATTGAAAAAAAAAGGAACTTTTTAACGATTTTCTGGCCTCCGATTAAAGCAAAACGGCAACTCAATCGCATATATATAGGTACCGGGGCGGAGACGGATCTACGGCACCAGACGTTTTATCGCATACGTTTTAACCTCCCATAGACAACGTTTTCTCTTGACGTATTGGTTTCCTCAAAAACCGTCTTCGCCCGGTCTTTTCCGTAGGAAAAGAAATTTTTATTTTTTTAGGGGGATTTATGAATCATCTCAACTCCATCTTGATCGAGGGCCGTCTTGTACGGGACCCGCTTTTTCGCATGACGGCAAAGGGCATCGCGCTTTGTACCTTTTCCATCGCCACCGAACGTTTCTACAAACAAGAAGGAACCATGGAAAAGGAAACGAGCTATTTTGATGTAGAGTCGTGGACAAAACTTGCCGAAAAAAGCAGAATGTGCGGACACAAAGGCCGGGGCGTGCGTGTTGTCGGAAGACTCAGGCAGGACCGCTGGACCAACACGGAGGGAAAAGCAAAATCTCATATTTGTATAGTTGCCGAACATCTCGAATTCCGGCCTGAAGCAAAGCGGGAGGGAGCGGGAAGCGCGGCCGCTTACGACGAGCGTGTTTTAACACAGGTTTTTGCGGACGCGCCTATCCCCGGATTTTAGAAAAAACGAGGCTGTCTCAACCTGCCGTTTTGTACCGCTGTTTGACACAAACAAAAGCAAGAAGTATAATGATATTGTTCCGAACTGAGGTTTGGAACAATATCTCGTAACTAAAGGAGAAATCTGAATGAACAAAACGGCGGTCGTTGTCATTCTCTTGCTTTCGATAAAAGTGCCTCAAGTGTATGGACAGCATAAGGTAAATGACATAACGGATGCGCTATATAGAAGGATGATGGGGTCTACGTTAATGATAGACGCTTCAAAATCAGATGAAGAAGCCCTTGCGTCGCTTGAACCGGAAGTGGTTACGAACTATAAGTATCTTAACTGGTGATGTTGAAAAAGGCATCGGTGAACAGCGCGCTTTTCGAGGGGTTTAGCGAGCCGTGCCGGGACGCGCTGTGGGGACACGTTTATTTTACGCCGGCGCTTGAGGCGGTTACGCGGACGCCCGCGTTTAGCCGTCTCAACCGTATTGCCCAACTGGGGCCCGCGAGCCTCGTCTATCCGGGGGCGACGCACACGCGGGCGGCCCACTCGATCGGGGTCTACCATATCGCGCGCCGCCTCATCACCGGACTGTGCGAGCGGGGGGCCGACTCGTTTGTGACGGCGCAGGGCATTCGTTCGTTTCTCTGCGCGGCACTGCTCCACGACATCGGGCATTTTCCTTACGCCCATTCGCTCAAAGAGCTCGCGTTGACCGGGCACGAACAGTTGGGGGCGCGGCTCATCGAAGCCGACCCGACAGCCTCCCTCGTGGAGAAGGCCGGAGCCGATCCTGCGGTGGCGGCGGCGATTCTCGATACGGGGCGCGCAACGGACGACAAGGAGGTGCTTTTTTACCGGAAACTGCTCTCCGGCTGCCTCGATCCTGACAAACTCGACTATCTCAACCGGGACGCGCGTTTTGCCGGGGTTACCTACGGCACTCAAGACGTGGATTTTATTCTTTCGCGCCTCCATCCAAGCCGGGAACGCGGCGTCGACATCGATTCCAAGGCGATTTCGAGCGTGGAATCGGTGCTTTTTTCCAAATATTTGATGTACCGATCGGTGTACTGGCATAAGGGGGTGCGGGCCGCGACCGCCGTGATGAAGAAGACGCTCCATTCCGCGTTACACGACGCGCTTTTGTCGCCTGAGGAGTTGTATAATTTGGACGACAACGGGCTTTTCGATCTTTTGCGTAAGAGAAGGACGGCGGGGCGGGGAAAGGGTGCGTCTTCATCCGAGGCCCTGTTCGACGCGGCACGGGGGTTGCGGGACGGGAAGATCTGGACCTGTGTGGGCGAAGTGCCTTTTGACGAGGCCAAACACCACCATTGGGAGAATCGGGAGGATCTGCAATGCCGTGCGGAGGCCGAAGCGGAAATTTCCGCCCAATACGGCGCAACGGTCATCATCGACGTGCCGGAACGGGTGGACTTTGAAACCGGTCTCCATGTGCTTGACGAGGATTGTCCCTTCGAGCGGAGTTCCACGGTGTTTGGGGCGGAGACGGTGGCCTCCTTTGTCAAAACGTTGCGCACGGTACGTTTCTTTGTGGACAAAGACCGGGGGGATCTGGTATACTCTCTTTAGAAGGAGAGAAAGTGGGTAACTATTCAGTCGTCACCGTGATAAGGGGGCGTTGCGGGGGAGTCCCCCGCTGAGAGGGGTGCCGTAAGACCGTACAAACCCGTAATGGATTAAGGGGTTTGTACGGGCTGGAGGCAGGGGGGAGACTTCCCCCCAACTGATTCAACAGAATAGTCGAACCTGTTCCAAAACACGAGAGGATAATTGAGGATAATCGGGGAATCATTATGGAAACGGTACTTAAAAATCACAAGATTCACAATTTGACGGAAGACTTGGTGCTCAAAGAAGTAGACGCGATTTGCGACGAAATCGAGACGAGCGGGCAGAAACCGGAGCTCTGTACCTGTGGTCAATGCCGTCTGGATGCGGCCTGCTATGTGCTGAACCGGACGCAACCTTCGTATGTGGTGTCCAATCGCGGTGTGGCGAGGCTTGAACGGGAGACGCTTGAGCGGCGGCAGAAGGGTATCGACCTTACGGTGCTTATCTATAAGGCGCTTGAGGATGTCGCGCATAACCGGCGGCCTAACTTTGACCACCAGTCCCATTCCTCGAAAGAGGCGGAATACGTGGCACGCGACCGCACCGTGTTCAATATTCCCGTCATCATCGGGCGGGTTTTCAACGGGGTCAATTTTGAGCCTTTGTCCGGTATCGATGTGGAACTTGTCCAGGGCGGGGAACTGGTTGCGATGCGCGATGCCAACTGGCAGAATCCCTATCGGTTTGTCAAGGACACGGAAGGCACGTTTACCTTTTGGCCCCGGCCGGCCGAGGCCAAAACAGCGGGTGAACAGTCCGTCTTTGAGTTTGCGGTACGGATTAAGACCGAGGGGTTTGAAACGCTCAACCATTTCTTTGAGGTGCTGGTGGTAAGCGAAGGTGTGGCGGACGTCCCTTTCTCGATGTCCCGCACGTTTAAGTTGCAGGATTTGTATCTTTTCCCGGAAGGAGCGGAGGAGGACGCCGATTAACAAGCATGAGTGCCCGTTTATTGACCCTCAGGTCTTTTTTTGAAAACCCTATCTTTTTGTCCGCGATCTCAAGCTGGTTTCTCGCCCAAGTCCTGAAAGCGCTCATTGTCGTGTTGAAACCCGCAAGGCATCCGGGGCGAAACGTCGTGAAAACCTTTCTCTGGGAGACGGGCGGAATGCCTTCCTCTCATGCGGCATTGGTTGTCGCGATGGCCCTTGCCGTCGCGTTGCGTGACGGCTTCGGCTCCGACCTCTTTGTCGTGTCGTTCTTTCTGGCGATGATCGTGATTCGGGACGCGATGGGCGTGCGCCGTTCAAGCGGCCAGCAGGCAAAGGCCCTCAATGTGCTGGGAAAACTGGTGGCGGGAAAGATGGGGCTTGAGTATCTGCCGGTCAAGGAAGTGTACGGGCACACGCCGCTTGAGGTCGCCGTCGGTTCGCTTTTAGGGATATTTATCGCCTGCGCGTATTTCTACCTATGAAGAAAATGAAGAACATCCGTCTCCTCTGTTTGGCCGTCTCTTCCTGCGCGGCGGCGTTGCTGGCAGCGGTCTTGACCGGAGAAGAAGGCGGCGGGTCCGTAAACTTTTCGTCTCCCTTCGTCGTGGTGGAATGCCCGGCCTCGGTTTCCGACCGGGAAGTTGCGGGCGCGTTGACCGAGAACGGGATGCCGGGCGTTATAAGCGAGTCAACCCAGTTTTTCTTGCTGAGCGCGTGGACTGGGGTCGAGCAGGTTCCGCTTGATATGCTGGACGAACGGCTCGTGGAAGGCGACCCCCGGCGGGACGCTTACGCGCAAAACATGCGGGCGTTTTTTGTCAACGAGAAGACGCGCCGTTTTTTCGTACCGCTCTCAAACGGGCAGAACAAGAACGCTCAGGTGATTGAGACCGCCATCCGGGACGCGCTTTCAGGGTTTTCGGTTTCTTCCATTATTATACTGCGTAACGCGGAATCACCGTTCAGCCGGGTGTTCGGCATGATCGGGAAGACGGCCCTTTGGGCGGCGACGCTCATGATAGCCGGGCTCTTTATCCCGTCGTTTTTCAAGGATTTTTTATCCGACCGTGCCCGCCGTTCGTCCGATCGCGGCCGAAAAATCCCTCTGAGAAAAACGCCCGTTGCCGTGTCGTTGCTTTTGGCGGCGGCCTTTATTGCAAGCGGTGCGGCGGCGGGCGGGGCGGCCTCCGTTTCCCAATTCGCGCTTACCGTTTTTCCTTTCGCGCTTTTCCTGCTCGGCTGGACAGTGCCCGCCTGGGTTCGGTGGCGGACGGCGAAACGGCAGGGACACGTCCTGTTTTATCCGGTGGCCCTGCGCGGAATAACGCCCCGTTTGGAAAGATGCCGCCCGCCGGTCATTATCGTGTGCCTGTTTGCGGTGGGCGTGATCGCCTCGGCCGTCTCGACGGCTTCGTTCTTGAGCGGTTCGGGCGGCGGGACGGCGGGTTTTTCTGTCAACTTTTCCAACGAGGGTTACGGCAACCTTGTCGGCGAGGAGGAGTACCGCATGCATGGACAGCGGCAAGCGGGATTTGCCTATCTGCCGCTGGGCATTAACCGGGAGGAGGACGCGCCGCCCTATCGGCGTTACACAGAAGACGCAAGCGGTCTGTATGTCGCGGCGGGAACAGTCGAGATGGAGACGGATAGAGAGGAAGGCGTTATCCCGGCCTATCCCTTCGACCGTCTCGCGGCGTTTATCGAAGGAACAGGCGGGCCGTCCGCAACCGCTGCGGTCTCCGCAGTTTCTCCCCCGCTTCGCCTCCACGACAGGTGGCCGGAGAGTGTTCCGCTGTTTTTCATCGCATTGGCGACATTGCTTCCATTTGCTATACTAAGGGTACGATGAAAGCGGAGCGTTGAGAACTCAGCGCTAAGATCTAAACACTGCGACAAGGGGGCAGTTATGGGTGAAACGAAGGCAAAACGTACGCGGGGGAACGAATCCGATAGATTATCGGCAAAACGCAGGGTTCTTAAAGAGGCCGATGTCCGTAAAGCGAAAGTCGAAGACGTGGTGAACCGGCGTCTTGTCGGCGCTCACGGCGGCGCATGGGCGCGCTCTGTCCGGGGCAGCATAAGAGTGGAGACATGAATACCTATAAATTTTCCCGTGGCGGCATTTCTTTTGAGGATCCGAACGCGCCTGCGGCGGATAAAAGTGTGCTGGCGTTTCTCCCCAGTATTTCGGTCGTGCCGCTGAAGCAGCATTCCGGCTCGCCCGCCTGTCCCCTCGTGCGGGTGGGGGATACGATTCGTGAGGGCGAACTCCTTGCCCGGCCCCAGGACTCAGGCGGGGCGGATATTCACGCGCCGATTCCTGGCGAAATCGTGCAAACATGCGGCTGGGATACGCCGCCCGCACAAAAAAACGAAGCCTTTGTCATCAAGTTTAAGGGGGGGTTTGAGATCCTGGGCAAAAAAAGGGAAGAATTCCCCTGGGAAAATTTGTCTCCTTTTGAGATACGCGCCCTCATCAACGAGGCGGGCGTTGTCGAGATGTCGGGCAGCGAACGGCCCCTGCAAAGTCTGTTTGTCGAAAAGTTGAACGAAGCAAGGATGCGTACCCTCGTTGTGCGTTGCGTGTTTGACGACCCCTGGCTTGTTGCGGACGCGATTCTCTGCCGGGAACGCGCATCCGCTGTCGTCGAGGGCGCCTCTATTGCGGCGCGGGCGGTGGAAGCGGACCGGATCATCTTTGCCGTCTCGAAAAATCGGAAGGAGACGGGAAAAGCGTTGCTGGAAGAAGCGAAAAAGCGGAATGCGGCGGCTACGGCAGTGCCGGCGGCTCCGGCGGTTACACTGGTGCAGGTCGGTTCCCGCTATCCCCAGCACGGACGGCGCGAAATGGAGATCGCGCTCCGTAAATACGAAAAAAAGACGCTGGAATCTCTGGGCGCGCTCCTCTTCATCGACCCCGCCTGCCTCACCGCAGTTTATGACGCGGTAAAACTGCGGAAACCCCTCGTGTCGCGCTATGTCGCGGTCGGCGGATCGGCGGTGCGCTATCCGGCGGTTATTAACGCCCGCATCGGGACGCGAGTCGGCGAGTTATTTCAGCAGTGCGGCGGCTTCAAAAAAGAGCCGGAATATGTCGGTTTCGGATCGACCCTGCTCGGACAAAAAGCCTCTTCCCTCAACCCCACCAAGCGCAATAATCTCGATGGCCTCTCGAGGCCCGGCCTCGTGAGGCCCGGCCTCGTGAGGCCCGGCCTCAAGAAATCCGGCCTCTTGCAGCCCAGCCTCGACGAACCGATAACCAAAACGACGTACGCCGTGTTTGCCGAAAGCGCGTCCCCGTTCTCCTTCCTCAAAAAAATACCTTTTATTACCTACGACAAACGCGAAAAACACGACCGGTCCGGCACGTCCTGCATCAACTGCGGCCTGTGCAGAACCGTTTGCCCGGTCGGCCTTGACCCGGACGGCATCTGCAAACGGCTCACCACATCGGATTATGACGAAGCCTATTCCCATCTTATCGCCCAATGCCACGGGTGCGCCTGTTGCGAGGCGGTCTGTCCCTCACGATTGCCGCTTTGCACCGTGATCAAGGGCTTTGTGCCTTCGGCTTCACGTTCTGTTTCATCTTCTCTTTCCCTTCCACGCTCACCTTTTAAGGAGCAGCCGCGATGAACTATACCATTTCTCGTCCGCAGACGATCGGCGGTTTCGGCGCCGTTTCCCAAAAAAGCCTCGTGCTACCCACGGAGGCGCGTATGTACATCGTTGCCGCATGCGCTTTTTTGGTAGTTCTCCAGTCGTCTCTCAGCGACGATTTTTCTTCAATGTGGGTCGCGCTTGCTGCCGTGCTGGCGGCTCTGCTCACCGAGGCTCTGATATGCCTGGTAACCGGGCGGCGCACGATCTATGACGGCAGCGTCATCGTAACCGCCCTCGTCCTTGCGATGCTCCTTCCCAACAGAATACACCCGGGGTTTGCCGTTTTCGGCGCGGCCTTCGCCATAGCAGTCGTCCGTTATCCCTCAGGCGGTCTCGGCTCGAACTGGCTCAACCCCGCGCTGGGCGGCGCGCTGGCGGTCCGTTTTTCGTGGACCAAGATCTGGCAGACCAGTCTCGAAACCGCGCCGCTTGATCCGGTAAGTTACCCTCCGGTGGCATCCGGCCTCTCCGCCAATGGGGAAGCGATGAGCGAGTTTCTGAACGAGCATGTCTTTGCGCTGTTTGAGGTGCGGCTTCCGCCTACCTATGTCGATCTTTTTACGTTACCCTCCGCCGGAATCATTGCGGACCGGGGGATTTTCGCGCTGATCGTCGGCAGCGTTATCATCGTTTCCTGTGTAACCTTCCGCGGGTGGATGCCTTTCCTGTACCTTGCCGCCTATCTCTTCCTCGTGCGTATTGCCGGGATGGGAGTTCAAGAGGCCGACGGCGATATGTTCTACGCGCTCTGTTCGGGCGGCACCCTGGTAACCGCATTCTATCTCCTGTCTGATCCGGTAACCGGGTCTAAGTCCAACGCCGGGAGCGTCATCTATGTACTCGCCGCCGCCGTGCTTACGTTCGTGTTCCGGTTTTTACACATGGAGTTTTACGGGGCGTTCTTCGCCATCGCTCTTTTGAACACGATGCTGCCGATACTCCGCGTTCTGGAACGAAGAATCCTCTATGAAAGACGGATCTCGAAAGAGGAACTCAAAAAATGGAGATTATGGTGAATATACTCGATAATAAGGTCAACGCCTTTCTGCAAAAAATCTCCCTCAAGATTGAGGTCTTTGCGGTCAAAGCAGGCGACAAGGGCCTCACGCTGTTATGGTGCGGCATTTTTTCTCTGATAGTGTTGCTGTTGTTCCTGTTAAGCGCCGGTCCTCGGACAAGACTCTTGGAAAACGAAGTGAACAAGGCTCTTCTGCAAAGGGGAGACGGCAGAAGTCTGAATGCTCCCATTACCCCGTGGCGGATGGACGGGTCCGCGATGCAACTCGGTTCGTGGTGGACGCTCAACGGAAGCGAAAGCATCGCCGTAGCCTTTCCCGTGATCCGTGACGGAATATTCGCGCCGTTTCTGGCAATCATCGGAACAAATGGGGCTATCGAACTTGTCCCGCTGACAAGAAATGCGGCGGCACTCCATGAGCGGCTTGCGCCGGGGGTCATGGATTTTTACACGAGCCGTCTGCAAAGGGCTGCGGAAAAAGTTATCCAAGGAAAAAACGCAAAGGAGGGACGGGGCAATGCGCGTTAAAAATAACGTTATCACGTTTTTATTCAAAGTTTTTTTCAGGCCGCTGACGATTCTTTCTGCAACCGCCCTTTTGATTGTCGCGTCCTCGCGCTTTGCCTTTGCCCTTATTGCGGCACTCAATCTGGTGGTCGTCTATGTACTTACCGTATTGATCGCGGAAGCCTTAAAAAGGCTGAAAGTGCCCAAACAAGGCGGCGGCAAAATAGCGCTGTTTCCGCAGGAAAACCGGAAAATTATCTCTGTTTTTCTCGCCAATCTTGCGGGATGCGCTTTTTTCTTTGTTTACTACTGTATCACGCCGCTCCTTGCGATGGAAACCCTCTTTATCACTCTGTTTGTGCCGATATTTGCCTATTCGGAAAACATATCTGAAAAGTACGCCGCCTTGCCCCTGCCCCTCGCCCTGAAAAGGTGCTTTTTTGAAAGTTTCTCGTTAGGCGCTTTGATTATGGTCATCGCGCTGATACGGGAGCCCTTAGGCTACGCGACGCTGAGTCTGCCGGGCGGCTCAGGCGGTATCATCGAATTGTTTCACCAAGAAGGCAACCTCTCGTTCGCCGTCGAAATCGCATCCCTGTCGTCGGGAGCGTTTTTGCTTGTCGGCTTCATCATGGTGTTGTTCCGTGTCATTGAACGGCGAAAAACAGACCGGCGGGAATCGGACCAAGGGGAACCGGACCGGCGGGAAACAAAACAGGATCGGAGGAAAACATGAACGAAATTGTACTCTGCGCCATTCTCGCGTCGTTTTTTTTGAACCTCGTCCTTCATACCGGCTTAGGCATAAAGGAAATTTATCGGGACATTGATGCTTCCTTGCGCGGCCCTTTTTTGCGCGGGGGCGCATTGAGCGTTATCGTGTTTTTATTCTGGTTGCTGTGGACGTTTGTCTTCACGCCCCTCTCCCTCGGCTTTTTCGACATCATTTTCATCTTCCCCTTCTGCGCGCTGACGTTTTATATCATCGACGAACATGTACCCAAACAGAAATTCCATGCGAAATTATTTTATGGAACAGACCATTCCTTTTTCTCGTCAATCTCGCTCTGCGTGTTTTCACTTTTTGCGACCCTGCGCCTCGCGTCCTCCGTTGCCGAAGCAGCCGTTCTCTCCCTGTCTTTTTTCGCCGGATTTATTTTATCCGCATTGACGCTTGGTTCGATTTATCTCCGCGCGCAATCGGAACCCATCAGCAAGAAAATCTCAGGCATCCCCTTTGTTTTCATTTCAAACGGCCTTCTTGCGTTACTCTTTTCCATTACGGCGACCGTTCTTCTCAGACGATAGTCCAGCCGCCACTTCGAAAATTGAACGAGGAGCCCGGCATCATTCAAACTGCGAGTATAGCCTGAAGAGGCTGTTTCACAATCTCGCGTTGCGGCAGAGGGCAAATCTCTCTTGAGGCCGTTTTGGGGCGGGGACACCGAGGCTGTTTGTAACGTCGTTTTTGCCGTAAACCGGGGGCTTTGCCCCCGGTTAGCCGGGCGGAAACGCGGGATTGGGCCGGTTTTTGGGCGAAAAACTCGTTTTCGCCTCCCAGACCCCCGTCCTCAGGCTGTCCCAACTCAGCGCGTAGGCCATTGCCTCCGGGATTGGTGTCTTTGCCTCCGCCCCGACCGCGTCCCAGTCCACCTCTTCCGCTTCAGGCGGCGGCTCCCCCGCCAGAATCTCCGACCAGTACCGCTCCCCCCAAAGATGCGCCTTCCTTCCCGTCCGCACGTTGAACCGGAGGGAGAACGTCTGTTTCAGCCACTGCATGATCTTGGG
>JAISZQ010000234.1 GCA_031269165.1 Spirochaetaceae bacterium | reverse complement strand
GGCGACATACTTTCGATAACGGCCAGCGATTCAAGAGGAATATTCTGATCGCGCAATCGTTTTCCGCCGCTTTGGAAGCCTTTTTCAATGACGATCCCTATGCCGACGAGCGTCGCCCCGGCGGTTTTGATAAGACTGGCGAGTCCCCCTATCGCTTGACCGTTGGCGAGAAAATCATCAATCAACAACACCGAATCCTCCGGGCGAAGATGCTCTTTCGACACCGTAATAGTGTAATCAACGCCGTGGGTGAAAGAAGTAACACCGGCATAGTAGACTTCGCCACCAATATTCTTGGCGCGGTGCTTTCTGGCGAAAACAACCGGCGCATTGTTGAAATACTGGGCGGTTATACAGGCGAGCCCGATCCCCGAAGCCTCAACGGTAAGAATTCGCGTAACCTTTTTTCCGGCAAAACGCCGCGCAAACTCTTTCCCGATTTCGTTGAACAAGCCGACATCGACCTGTTGATTCAAAAAATTACCGACATTAAGAATGTTGCCGGGCATTACCGTTCCCTGGGCAAGAATACAGTCTTTTAACAATTTCACTCGCGTTCCCCTTCGTTATGATTTTTATCGTTACGCATGTTCCAGTTTACCACAACAATCGCGGGACGTCTAGCTGGCATCGCTCAATCAGGATAAACGCAGAGAATAATTAACCACGAATAACATAGGACTACACGAACAGGCACGAACGGAGTAGTGCAACTTTCATTTCTTAGGCTGTTTTCATAACCTTCGTTTTTTTCCTGCCTAATCCGCACCGGGGATGCGGGTAAAACCAGCACTATCGAAACAAAAGTTCGTGAGGTTGCGGGTCAAAGGTCCGTTGTGAAAACGAACCAATCTTCCCTGCATAATCGCGCATAGCAAAGTATGGCACGCCCTGTTCGCGTCGTTCGTGAGGGTACCTGCGGTACCTTGTGGTTTTTAGGAATTTCAGGCGTTTTAGTCCAATCAGGCTACTAGACACTGTTAGAAAAGCTTGAGCCGCCAATCGAACAGTGGTAAGATAGATGCGGAGGGGAAAGAATAATGGAAGAAAACAAGCGGCTGTATCCAATAAGCAGGGAAGTATTTAACCAGAAGATTTTACCGGTCATAGAAGCATCTTACATCTGGAAAGGGCGCCCGCCCAAAGTATCACATTACATTGTGAAATGTGAAATACTTACTATGTTTTTACATCTTTTTATATTTATATATACTATAACAACTTACATAGGTTAAAAGTCTCTAACTTGACGCATTTCTCAGTTTGCGCTATGATTTTTTGTAGGTGTCTTGTAGACACCGCTGGAGGTTTGTGTGAGCGTGAAAGTCCGTGTGAAGCGGGGAAAACTGTATCTCGACATCTATCAAAGCGGGAAACGTACGTGGGAAGCATTGCATCTTACTTTAACGAAAGACAGGGAACAAAACAAGGCGGTCATGCGAATTGCGGATATATGCCGGTCGCAGCGCGAGAGCCAGCTTCTTGCGGGGGCGTGGAATATTCAAGACCCGGTAGCGGGCAAACAGAAATTTATTGCTTACGCCGAGAAGTGCGCGAAAAGCCCTTCAAATTCCCGCTCGATGAAGGGTCTTTTGTACCATTTGAAAAACTTTCATGCCGGGGAGACGGTCTTGCTCTCGCAGATTACTCCGAAGTGGGTAGCGGACTTTCAGGAATACCTCGAAAAGAGCGCGGGGCTGTCGCCGTCGAGCGCGGCTTATTACTCAAAGATACTCAGAATGGTGTTGAGAAAGGCGGTCAAAGAAAACATCATCACCCGCGATCCGTCCGAAACAGTTAAACGGCTGTACCAGCCCGAAACCGATCTCGTGTATTTGAACATTGACGAGGCGCAAAGGCTCGCGGACACGAAAATCGACGACTGCGACGGGGAAATACGGCGGGCGTTTCTCTTTGCCTGTCATACGGGGCTTCGCGTGTGCGATCTGGAAACCCTTGTGTGGGGGCAGATTGAAACAAGCCCCATGCAGATAGTAAAGCGGCAGGAGAAGACAAAAATCCCTGTTTATATCCCCCTCAGCGAAACAGCCAAGAGGCTCATTGATGACGGCAAAGAACACGCGCCCGCAGAAAAAGTGTTCGTCCTGCCACATGACCACAGACGGCAAAGTTACTACGTGTTAAAACGCTGGCGCGAGGCGGCGGGCGTAACAAAGAACATCGGCTGGCACACGGCGCGGCGGACGTTCGCGACTCTCGCGCTTGAGAATGGGGTCGATATTTACACTGTTGCCAAACTGCTAGGGCATACCTCGATAAGTCAAGTGGCGAAGTACGCGAAGGTTACGGACAGGCTCAGGCGCGAGGCGGTGGCGGCGTTGCCGGAGATCAGGCTGTGATGCCGGGGACGCCTACTTTTTGGGGTAGAGATAGTCGGCTATGACTTTCGAGCCTTCAACGACGTGCTCGGCGTATTCCTTGCCGGTGAGGGCTTTTATCAGGGAGTCGGGCGCGGCCTGTAACGCCCTGATGAAAAGCTCTATAGATTGCTTTTTCTGGTCTTCTGAACCGATTGTCATGTGTCAGCCTCCGTTAGTGGGTTTCCGTTGTGCATAAATTGGTTATTTTGCAAATACCGTCCCGCGTAAATTTCAATGCGTGTTTATTGCGCCGGGGGCACACTGCCCCATCTCGCCCACTCAGTTGTGCCGTCTATATAGGTGGTGTCTATAGACGGGGCGATAATGGTAAAGCGCGCCATGTTGCCGCTTCCGGCCGCCTGTTTTCTGCGGTGCCATTTGAACGCTTCTACTTCATTGCCCGCATCCCATGCCACAAGCCACCTTTCCTCGTATTCGGACGGGTCTACAAAAACATACGACAGCAACTCGGTATCGGTGCCCGTTTGCAACACTTTGCCGTTTTTGGTGTAGGCGGAAACGGTAACGGCGGAACCTTCGCCCCATGACGCCGATGTGAAGGCTGTTTCGGAAAACCGGAAAAAGGTCATGTGCGTAGTGGCCGCTCCATCGTACCATTTTTCGCCGACAAGACGGGAATCTATTTTTTGGGGCGGGTCATTGCCGTTATTCGGGCCGTCTGCCGTTTCGTTGCCGCAACCGACAACAGCCAAAGAGACAAGCAAAACGAGTAATTTTCTTATCCGTATCATTGCTATACGATCCCCATTTCTTCTTTGACTGTTATCCAGTTTGTAAAACTGGACGGGTCTTTTTCGTATTCCCGCATACCCTCTTCAATCATTGCGATTTCGTCCGCGTCGGCCGGTTCGATTACAAGCGAATCATTGGGAAACGGCGATGTCTCGGCAAGATACGAAAGGAGATTCCGCACTACCCCGAAGCTGTGTTCCGGGATAATGTCAATATACCCTTTTAGCTCCTGCCTTACGGTGTTTGTCGTTATGTTCATTTTTGCCTCTCCTTCTTGTTGTATGCCTGGCCCCTTGGAACGATGTTTGTAACGAAAACACGGCCGTCTCTGATTGTGAACAGAATACGGAAGTTTCCCGCCCTTGCCCGTAAAAATCCTTTCTGCCCGGCAATCGGTCTTATATTGCCTTCCGGGGGTTCGCGTTCCAGTTTGTTTAGAGCGTCAATCACAATGCTTTTATGCGGTTCGCTCATGCGGTCAAAGTACTTTCTCGCCTTGTTGCGGAGTTCTACTTCCAAAATTGCCCCTGCCAATCCCCAGCCGCCGCTTCGGCCAAAGACACAAACCCTGACGGATCGTCACGGTATCGCCTCGCGCTATCCTCAATTTTTGAATAGGTTATTGGTTCCGAGACTTTATCTCCCATCGAAACGCAACCAACCACACCTACCACAACGAAAACGACAACCCCAACTTTTGACAAAAGTCTCATAAAATCCTCCATTAAATACATCTATTTTTCCCACCCGCTTACACGAATGATAACCCCCAGTAGCCCTCACACAGCTTTCCGTCTACACGGACGCTGAACCCAAACCCGATTGACTTTCCCGCATAGCCGCAACTCCCCGCGCCGAGCCAATGACCGCCGACTTACCCTGCTTATCAAGCATACGATATACGCGAAGCAACTCGGCCTCGTCGTCGGCAAGCGCGGTATCATCAACGCCCGTCAACAGCCAGCGAACTGACACATGAAGATAATCGGCTATACAAAGCACTTTGTCTGCGGCGGGGATATGTCCCTTGCTCCAGTCCGTTATCGACTGAACCGATTTTATCCCTGCCACACTAACCAAGTGTTTACGGCACTCGCGCCTTGC
>JAISZQ010000088.1 GCA_031269165.1 Spirochaetaceae bacterium | reverse complement strand
GCATCGGGCTTCCCGCTCCGGGAAAACTGCGCCGAACTGCGATAGTAATAATCGAGAATCTTCAGCCGCAGCTTCGCCTCTGCGGACAAATCCCCCGCTTCACCGCGCGCCAGTTCCCGTAAATGCGGAACCCGTGTTACAATCCCTGTGGGACACCCTGCACTGCCTTTCATGGCTTTCCCTCCGGTAAATGAGTTTCGTTTTACCCATTTTATCAGAGACGGGGTGTCCTATTTGTTTCTGAGATCCGACACGGCGCATAACCGGACTGTATATGCTTCGCTGCCAGTAGGCGGCTCGGGGTTCCGTGGGACTAGGAGTCTGCGGGACTTAGCAAAAAAGTCAGAAATAATGCACGAAAACACGAGTTTTAACCTAATAAAAATGCTAAAAAACGGTTCGTTTATCGTGGTTTTTGCATTGTTTTTTGCGAAAATAGTGCGAAAATTTTTTAAGAGCCTGTCCAAAATCTCCTCAGTAACAGGGATATAAACGCAAGTACCGTCATTTGCAGCGTGTTGCGGAGCGTGCGCTCACCGTTTTTCCAAAGGCGTTCGTTTTTTTCCAGCCGCGCAAAGTTGCGCGGCAACCCACCGTTTGGGTAGTACGGCAAACGGATGCAGCCGCCACGTATGAAGTTCATTGCGTTTTATCGCCTCCACTTCCACGCCCGGGGCCGGGAAGCGCCTTTACGGCTTCGGCAAAGTTTTCCCCGGTGTAACCGCCATCGCACAGGGCTTTCGCTCCTTTTGACAAGTTTTGGACGATAGCCCTGAGCGCTTCAACAGCGCCCTCGCGGTCAGTCACGTCCGCCCTTATTACCTTGAGCGCATGGGGCAACCCGCCGGTATCAACCGCAAGACGCGGTTTCACTCCCGCTATTTTTTTCCCCGCGTCATCCCCCTTTTCTCCGGCCGTATCCGTGTTTTTCACGCTCTTGGCATCCACTCTTCTCCATCGTCGTTTTCTCGTCCCACCTGTCACTTATGCGCTGGAGACCCGCCAGCGTCCGCAATACTTAGATCTTACACCGATGCTTCGCCGTTTGGCCCCGCCGCGCTCCATATCTGGTAATAATAGCACACGAGGTTCCACTTGGGAAAATCGTGCGGCAACCCGCGCCATGTACATCCTTCTTTCAGAACGTACAAAATCGCGCAAAAAATGTCATACAAGTCATATTTTCGCGGATGCGTCACCCTCCGGGCTGACTTTAGCAGATGTTCTATCACCGAAAACTGCCCCGCATGAAGTCGCTTAGATAAATTTCCCTCACGCTCTTTTCCATCCCTGTTGGATTTTTTCATTATATATCCGGTCCGGATTTTTGTAAAGATTCTAAACAGGCTCTTATCTGAACGCGTCCTCAGCATTCTTATCCCGACATCGCCGCGCATCATTTTTTGGCAAAAACACGCCAGAAGGGAGCGCGTTCCAAGAAAACCGGGGCATCATTATATATTATACGGCCCCGTCATTGCAAGGTCGCGACAAACCGCCAGCTTACTGCGGCAACATAGCCGCCGTTAGCAACAAAGCGATCCAGACGAGGGCATTCCCCTGGATTGCTTCGCTATGCTCGCAATGACGGGCTCATCGGATGTGTCGTTCGTGTGATTGCGGGCCAAAGGCTGGGGATTTTCAATCCCTTGTGGTTCGTGGTTCCTTTTCCAGTGTGTGTTATTCGCGGACATTCGCGGACAAAAAAACGAAACATCTGCGTAATCTGGATCGCCATACATGGCACAATCTGCGGTTAAGAATCCTTACGTTGTTGACAGGAGAAGGTTTTTCACGGGGAGAGCGACCACCTCGGCTTACCGTCCGCATCCCGGCCGTCAAAGAACGCGCTCTCCGTGTATCCGGCTTCCCGCAAGTTGGCGACGGCCTTGTCGTAGCCCGCGCCCAGATGGTCGGGACAGTGCGCGTCCGTCGTGATGATGAAGGGGACGCCGGGCAAAAGCCGCAGGATGGCCGCCTGAGGGTACGTGTCGGGATAGGTTCCCCGCGCAAGAGCCCCGGTGTTTATCTCGACCGCGAAACCGTGTTCTTTTTGGGCTTCCCGAATGACGGCGGCGGCGTGGGCGGCGGCTTCCCGGTAAGCGGGGCTGTCGAGGGAAAAGAAGGCGTTATCCCGGTTGTTCTTTTTCACCAAGTCAAGGTGGCCGAGAATGTCAAAACCGCCTTCCCGCGCCATCTTTTCCACACAACGATAGTAGACCCGCACGACCTCCGCCGCATCGCCTGAGAAATGGCCGTGAACCAGTTCCCGAAACGAGTCCGCATCGCCATCAACTTCAAGCAACGCGCCCTTCGGTGTGGGAACGTAATGCACCGCCCCGATAACATAGTCAAGGCCGTAAGCATCCTTGTTCCACCGCGCCGGTGAAGCGATCCCTTCGATATAATCGGCTTCCAGCCCCAGATACACGGCGATTTTTCCCGCCTTCTCCGCCCACTTCTCTTTGGCCGCTTCGACATCGGCGCGGTATGCCGCAAAACGCCCCATCGGAAGATGCCAACTGCTGTTTAGGGCAAGCGGCGCATTGCCTAAAGCAAGCGGCGCGTGAGCCGAGAAGCCGATAGCGGACAATCCTTTCCCGACTGCCGCCGCGCAAAAGTCATCGACCGTCCCGCTTCCGTCACAGTAATGCGTATGGGTGTGGAGGCACGTCAAGGGCCGCTCCATAGTTACTCCTTTCGTGCCATTTAGTAATGGTACGGTCTTATGGTACTGTCTTGTTTTGATAGCGTATCAATACGCTGGTCGCGCAACCGCCTTACGGGGGCTGTACCGCCTTTTAAGGTGATGGCGGCAATGCCCCCGAAAGACGGTTGCGCGACCGGCTAACGGCGTGCTGTTCTCGGTAACATAACGCCAAAAGGCGATGCCACCATGCGGCACGTTGTCGTTGAGCCGGGTTGTTGGGGCACGCTTTCCGCGTTCGAGGGCGATGCCGCTTGTCCAGCTGTCCCCGAAAGGCGATTACGCGACCGACTAACGGCGTGCTGCTCTCGGCAACATACGCCAAAAGGCAATGTCCCCGTGTGGCACCTTGTCGTTGAGCGGGTTGTTGGGGCACGCTTCCCGCGTTCGGGGGCTGTCCTACGCCGCAGATTACACAGATTTCTACAGATTGACGCTGGATGTTGCGGCAAAAATCCGTGTAACCTGCGTAATCTGTGGACAAGAACGCTTCATTTGTTGACCGTGCCGCACTATCCTCGCAAGCCTGAGAACCTGTTCAAAAACCCCACGGGGCGCAACCCTCCGCTGTGATTCGGTCGCGGGCTTTGCCCGCTTCTGGAGTTTCGGGCGGGGCGGGCAAACAGTAGTTTGGCTTCGCCCCACTTTTCCGAAACTCCACGACTGAAAGTTGAGACGGGGGCGTTGCGGGGGCAGAGCCTACAACCCTCAACGTCCTGTTTCGGGTTTCCGGCCGGGGCGTGGCACACCTACGGTGTGCTTCAGTAATGCGTCCGTCCGTGGACGCTTGGGGTACGCCCACAAAACCATGCACCGCATGGTTTTGTCCCCGTAGAGGGGGATAGCGGAGGGCGAAGACCGGAGCGAAGGGGGAGACGCGGCAATTTGCCGATCCCCCTTTTGCTGAGATTTTGAACAGGCTCTGAGCCCAAGGGCCTCCACTGGCGCCTAGCCCGTTTCCATCACGTCAAAGGTGTTGAACAGAATCTTCCTGATACGGGCCTTGTCCAGGATCTGCGTGTTGATCTGTTGCTGGATTTCCATCTTCACCCGCGCCTCGTTTTCAGGACTGAGATCTTGGGCGGTTTTGCCCCGGAAATACTGCCTCAGAAAATCACGGATTTCGACCTGCCGGCTCGTAAATTCCGCCCCGGACGTGTTGTCGTTCTCGTCGTAGGCGATGACCATATCGACCCGCACCGTATACGCGGGATCCTTCGTCCTCACGGTTATCGGCCCCAGCAGATTGAACATCTGGTACTGAGGCTTGGTGCCGAGATAGGACTCCGTAACCGGAATGGCCGTCTGCTGCTTGCCGCCCTTGGAAAGCAGATTGTAGGTGATCACCGACACCGTTACGATGAGAATCACCGCCCCCAGGCCAATTCCCACGAATTTGAGCAGCGTCGGCAACAGGTTGCGTAAACGCCCCCCGCCCGACTTCTTTTTTTCACCTTCATCACCGCCGGCATCACCATCGTCAAGCAGTTCCTGATCGCTCATATCTCCTCCTGTCAAGAAATTCGCACGTCGCGCGCACCCCTCTCGACTCTTATCTCCGCCGCATTACAAATGCGCGTCGTCCAAAATAATAATGTCCACCCGCCGGTTGTTTGCGCGGCCTTCCGGCGTGTCGTTCCGGCTCACCGGCATCGTGTCGGCAAAACCCGCCACTTGGAAACGGTCTTCCGGCACACCGGCCGCCGAAAGGTATTGCAACACCGCGATCGACCGCATCGACGAAAGTTCCCAGTTTGACTCCCACGGCCCCTCCGGGTCAATCGGTGTCGTATCGGTATGACCCTCGATACGGAACTTCCGTCCGGCCACCTCCTCTGACGAAAGCAGTTGGGCCAGCCGCAACAAGGTCTGCCGCGATGCCTCCATATTCAAATTCGCGCTCGCCGGTTCAAAAAAAGCGTCCGAGGCAAGCGTAACGACGATACCCCGCTCGTCACTGGTCACCTTCACCTTGTTGCTTTTGACATCAGGGTTAAAGAGACTTACCGCCTTCCGTAACGCGGTTCCCAGCGACTTCCCCCGGTCCGTCGCCGGAAGACTGTTTATCGTATTCCCTAGGTCGGCATAACGGCCCGTCGAAAGCGTGTTGCCCCCGGCACTCGCGCCCATCCCGTTGAGCTGGATGGATGCGGCGATCTGCGACAATGCGGACGGGTTTGTCTCGTCCGGGTTGAACATGATGGCAAAGAAGCACAGCATCAGTGTTATCATGTCCGAATAAGTGGTGAGCCATTCGGACTTTGCCTCATCGGGCTCTTTTTTCTTTCGCGCCATTGGGTCTTAATCCTTCCGTTAATCCTTTAATACTTCGGCCTCCACCACTTTCCGCGTTGGCGGATCGAGGTAGGCCAGCAGTTTCTGCGCCAGAATACGCGGGTTGTCGCCGGCCTGAATGGAAAGAATGCCTTCCAGTATCATTTCCATGACCGACAACTCCGTTCCGTTCTGCGCTTTCAGCTTCGAAGTCATCGGCATGAGAATAGCGTTTGCCAGAATGGAACCGTACAACGTAGTAACCAGCGCGAGTGCCATGTTGGGGCCGATCGACGCCTTGTCCTCAAGGTTTTTCAACATGGCGATAAGTCCGACCACGGTACCGAGCATACCGAAACCAGGCCCCAGCGTCGCCCACATATTGAGCACCGTAATCTTCGAGGCGTGCCGCCCGTCAACCTGTCCCATCTCGATATCAAGAAGGTTCCGTACAATCCCCGCGTCCGTACCGTCGACCACGAGCCGCAAACCCTTCTTCATAAACTCGTTATCAAGGTCCTCAAGCTCTTCTTCCAGCGCGAGAAGCCCCTCGCGGCGCGCCTTGTCGGAGAACGCCATGAGTTTCTTGATGATGCCGGGCATATCGTAGTTGGGCACCTTGAACGTGAGTCCCAAAATTTTGAACATCCCGATAGCGTTCGGAATCGACGTGGCCAGCATGACGGAAAAGAACGACCCGACAACGACCATCAGAAACGACGGCAAGTCGGCGTACGTCAGCAGGGTTCCGCCCGACGCGAAGACCGACATGACCATCAAAGCAAATGATCCAAAAAGACCTACAAGACTCGATATATCCATAAAACCTTTACCCAAGGCTGTTTCAAAACATCGGTTTTTGAAACAGCGTCTTCAGATTTAAGGGAAAAACCGGGTTTCGACCGATTTTTCCAAAGCCTTTTTCAAAACCAACCGGGTTTTGGAAAAGACGCCTATTCCTCATTCTTGAACGCGCCGATGAGTCTGCGGTATTCAACGATACGCTTTCGCACCTCGTCGATACTCTCCTTTACCACGATGCGCTTGCTGGAGAGCATCACCAGCGTCGTGTCAGGATTAGACTCCATATACTCGATCTGGTGCGGGTTTAAGAAAAACACCACCCCGTTCAACCGTGTCAACTGTATCAAAAGAACCCCTCCGTCTCGCCCCGGCATTGAAAAGCCGCAGCATTGAAAAGCCACGGCTTGAAAAGCCGCCTTCCCTTTGATTTTCGGTTATTCGCAAACGAAAGTTAAGAGGCAAGGCTTAATCACACCGCAGATATTGGCGACACAGGCACTGATGAAGAGATTCGCGGATGACACCGATTTTTCACACCCCAAGGCGAGCCCTGCGGGTCGCCCGGCATCGTGACGCCCTACTCCCAATCACGGTGACGGCTGAATAGTTACCCTGTGTCCTTCTTATTATTTTCCATTCTCCATTTACCATTTTCAATTCGCGCGAAGCGCGAGCCCTTTCCTTGATGGTGAAACCGTGTTATAATAGGAATATATGGAAGGGTTTCAGGCGAAGCTGGTGTTACTCGCGGAACGGTATCTTACGCGGCGGAGGGCCGTGCGCCGAATCAAGAAGGCAAAGCAAAAGGCGAAGAACGTCATCGTCGACTGGATTGAGGCGTTTCTCTGGGCGGCGGGGATGGTGTTGCTCATCAACCAGTATCTGGTGCAAGCCTACGTCATTCCGTCCGGCTCGATGATCGACACGCTACTCTTGCAGGACCGGATCTTTGTCAACAAGATCATCTACGGCCCGGAGTTGTTGCCCGGCTTCGGCAAACTGCCGAGCCCGATTAAGCCGCAACGGAACGAGATTATCATCTTTGAAAATCCCTCCTATATATCGCGTGGCACCGCCTTCGACATCGCTCAGCGGGTGATCTTCATGCTCACGCTGGCGCAGGTGGACATCGACCGGGACGAGAACGGCAACCCGAAGCCGCACTTCCTCATTAAACGCGCCGCAGGCTATTCAGGCGACACGCTCATCAACAAACGCGGCGACCTCCTCATCAAGGCGGCGGGCGCGACCAACGCGATCCCCGAAGCGGAGTTTAACCGGGCACAGGGGTACACGCACAAGGTATCACGCCTCATGGAAAGCGCCAGCTATCCCGCTCTGGAAGCGTCGGGCCGGGCTTCCGCTTATGTGGATTTAGGGCTCCCGCCGCCGGAACCGCTCGTGCAACGTGCCCGTAGCGCAGTATCCGCCATCGAATACCCCGACTATATCACCCACGAGACGGAACGGCTCTCGATACTGCATGCGGCGGAACCGGACAACCCGCGTTACGGCGCGCAACTCGCCCAGTTCCGGCAGGGTTGGTATATAGCGGAAGGGCGCGTCATGCCCTTGGGCGACAATCGGGACAACTCGCGGGACGGCCGGTATTTCGGCTCGGTGAAACGACAGAAAATCCTCGGCAAAGGCGTGATGATCCACTGGCCATTGCGGCGCATCGGGGTGATCAAATGAAGCGTTTCAGCAGAACACGCCGGCTGTCTTTTACCGATCAAAAAAGGGAACACGAGAAAATCCGCAACACGCTCTTTCTCGTGTTCGCGTTTATCGTTTTCTATCTCCTTCTGGTAAACTTCTTTTTTTCGATGCGCGTTCTTGAAAACTCTTCGATGAACCCCGGGATGCAAGAGGGCGACCGTTTTGTATTTCTCTCCTTCGCCATTTATAAGGTGTTTCCCAACCTGCCCCTGTTTGATGAAATCCCCTTGAGGCGGGGAAACATTGTCCTCGTTGATTTCACGGAGTACCGATCGGTTATGAGAAAAATAGCCTCGTCGCTGGCCCATTTTTTTACCCTCGGTCAGGTTTCCATCGAAAAAGAGCGCGTTTTTATGAAAAGGGTCATCGCGTTGCCCGGTGATGAAGTCAGCATCACCAATTTTGTGGCCCGCATCCGCCCCGCATCCGATCCCTACACCTACACCGAATATGAATGTGCGGATCAACTGTACTACAACAACATCCCCGAAAACGACGTGCTTTGGGACGAAAGCGTTCCCTTCTCCGGTAACATGCCCCCCGTTCGGTTAAAAGAAGGCGAATATTTTGTCCTCTCGGACGACCGTTCCAACACCAACGACAGCCGCACATGGGGACCCGTTCCCGCCGCCACCATCGCGGGAAAAGCCCTGCTCCGTTTCTGGCCCCTCATCCAATTCGGCGTACCGTGAGATTGCGCGATAAGCGGATTGATGCCGATTGAGGCGGCGGGGTCTGCACAGCGAGCCGTGCGTTCAGGCGGCGGTAAGCCCGGCGGTTACCGGGTGGTTGTGTTTTTCAAGAGCGGGGAGCGGGCATTTTTTGTTTACGGCTTCGCCAAGTCGGACAGAAACAATATCGATGAGAAAGGTAACTGTTGCCGTGAAACGGGGGCCTTAGCCGGGCGGAAACACGGAAGAGAACGTGAACTGGGGCGAAAAAGGCACTTCCAAGCCTATTCCAGCCGGGCGGGGGCTGCCCCAAGCGGGTGGGGACAGACCTCGGCCGCAATATTTGCGCGAAAACCGTCTCTCCAACGCCTTTTTTTCCATTTTTCCTCGCCGTGCGCCGTATTTATCCGTGTTTTCCCGCCCCGGCACACCAGAAACACCCCAATATTCGCGTTTTTTTCGCCTTTTTCTTGGTGGTGCGGGCAGACCTCTCCCAAGGCCATCGTTGGCCGGGGAATTGAGACTGTCTGTAATCCCTTTTTTGCCGTGAAGCGGGGCGGTTAACCGGGCGGAAACACGGAGGAGAACGTGAATTGGGGCGAAAAAGGCGTTTCCGAACCCATTCCGGCCTGGCGGGGGCTGCCCCAAGATAACTTGTAGGTCACGCCCGCCGGTATCGGCTTGCTTGCCTCCGCCACAACCGCATCCCAGTCCACCTCTTTCGCCTCCGGCGGCGGCTCCCCCGCCACAATCTCCGACCAGTACCGGTCCCCCCACACGTGTCCGGTTCGTCCCGTGCGAAAATTAAACCGGACGGAGAACGTTTGCTTCAGCCACTGCATAATCTTGGGCAGTTTTAACCCCTCGGCGGGCTTGATATAGAACGAAAGCCACACCCCCTCGATTTTAAGCCCCCGCATCTCGAAGCCGAACCGCCCTTTCGCCTCACGAAGCACGCGATAGAAAAGCACCGCCGCCCACGCCAACTGGAACAAAGGCTCGCCGACATTAATCGCCGTCCGCACCTCGTACCAGACATTCTCTGCCAATTCTCTTGGTAACCGCATAGAAACTCCTGTATAATAGACGGGCCTGTTCCAAAACCTCGCGTTGTGGAACAGCCTTATACCCTCTATTAAGGCGTTGAGGTGCCGTTTTGCTTTAATCAAACACGAAAAAAGCGTGAAAAAAGTGAAAAACATTGAGGCTTTGACCGATTTTGCCCGTTTCGGCGCGGAAAGGCCCTGTTTGGCGTCCACACCCCGGAACGAGGCCGTCCCGCGCCACGAGCCGATAGCGGGCCTTGTGGCTAGCGTGTCGATGGGCGGCTTAACCGCCGGGCAAAAAAAAGCGGGACAGGGCCAAACCCCGTCCCGCCTTGCCGTCAGCGACGAAACAATCCAAGCGAAGCAAACAGGACAGGCTCCGAAAGGGCCTGTCCCGAAAGCAATTTCTTAAGACGCGGGTCCCGCGAATGTTAACGTCGTATCATCGCTTGCGCCACTATAAGCCGCTGTGATACTCCCGGCCGCCGCAGTACCGGCGGCAGTACTGGTAGAAGTAAGCGCGTCATCTGCTCCCGCGATACTGACTTTCCCAATAATGGCGGGACTGCCGGCACCTGCGTTACCACTTTCCGTAACCGTAACCGTGAAGTCTGGTGCAGTACCGCTAATGGTGAGATCAGTATCGTTAATATCGGTACCACTAGTTTCCGCGCCGGTTAAACGAATCCCGGCTCCGGCGGCAGTGCCGAAGGCGAAGCCCGCCCCAACATCGAGGATGGCACCGTCAATAAGGACGAGACTGCCGGCTTGGGTTGCATCACTCTTAACTCCCAAGGCTATATCAGGCGTCCCTCTTACGGTGATTTTCCCCTTGTTCGCTCCACCCGCAGTACCTGCCGTAAGTTTGGCGCCGGCGTTTGCGCCGGTATTCGCGGGGATGGAGATGCCGGCTGCTGAAAATACAACCGGATCCCCCGCAGTGTTGCTGGCGGTGGCGACAAAGGTAGCGGCGCTAGCAGCAGTGGTCGTAAGCGAGAAGTAGTTCGTGGTGCTGGCGCCGTCCGCGGTTACGGTAAGCCCCTTTTCAGCGGTAGCGGCGGTTGTAATGCTTCCGGCGGTTCCGTTAAGGGTTACGTCCCCTGCTGCGGCGTACACGCCTGTACCAAGAGCAAGATTCGCGCCCAAAGAGACCGGCGCGCCGCCACCAACGATGAGTTTTTTGCCGTCCTTTAACACATTGGCGACATTGGTCAAACTCGCCCCCGCATTAAAGCGGGTGTTTTCGCTGATGGTAACAACCCCGGTCGTCGTAAGTTTGGTTTTTACCGTGGTTGCGGCAGTAAAGTCAACCGCCACAGTCGTCGCGACCTCGCCGCCGGTAATTTTACCCAGTTGGGTTAGTTGCGCGGCAGCATTCGCCCCGAGGTTGGCCAAGCCGTTCAGGGTGATTGTGTTGACCAGGCTTATATCGCCATTCAGCACGACATTGGCACCCACGGCGAGGCTCCCTGTGCCGCCGGAGCCGGTAACCAACGCCGGCCTCACGATGGTGCCGGCAGCACCGGCAATGGTGAGGGCGTTAGACGCGTGAGTCGCGATGCGCTTGACCGTAACCGTCCCTGCGGGCAGGGTCAGGGTTTTCGCGGCTGAGTTCGATATCGTGTCGACAACCGTAAGCCCTGTCGCCCCGGTAATGGTAATACTGTTGGTGGTAAGTGCAATCGAGCCGATCGTAACGTCCTCCGCCGGGAACTTGAACGAGGCGGTATCGGCAGTGGAACCGATCGTCCCCTCCGACAGATCGACCGTCGCGGGTATCGCTGTCGTGAGGACACTGTTCGTACCGATCCCCCCGTACACCTTGATTTTCCCGGCCAGCGAGGCTCCGGCGGAGCCCAGCACGATGCCGCCGGTCTCGCTAACGGTAACGTTCCCGCCGGTACTCGCGGTCAGCACTTCCGAGTTGTCAAGGGTCAGCGTGCTTGCGATAACCAGATTGCCCGCCACAGCGGCCAGGTTAAGGTTGCCTGAGGGGGTAATCGCTCCCCCCGTGATCAGCGTTTTCCCGGCTGTCCAGTCGGGAAGCGCGGTCAAGTCGTCCAGCACGGTCGTGGCAGTTGTCTGCACGCGGGGCACGCCGAGGGAAAACGCCATATTGACGGCGGCAGCGTTGCCACTGCCTGCATCCAGAAAGCCCTTCGCGCCGAAACTTACGCCCGCAGCCAGGCTATTACCCCCGGGGAACAGGCCGCCCGCGCCGAACACCGACCCGTCTACCTTCAGGCTGCCGCCGTCCAGCTCGATGTTGGTGCTGCTTCCGCTCGTAACCGAGCCCGTTTCGAGGATGTGCACCGTCCCCTTCACCGTCAAAGTGCTGGTGTCAGCAACCGGCACGGTACCGGCCACCTCAAGGGTTTTGCCCGCAGGGATCGTCCCCGTTATCGAGGAAACGCCGGTAATGAGCCGCACTTTATCGTTGCCGATAAAAAGCTGATCCCACTGGGTGTTACCGAGTGCCCCCGATGAAACCACCGGGTAGCCCGGATTGCCCGAAGACCCGCTGGTACCCGCCGGGCCCGTTTCCGGGTCACCGCACCCGGCCAAGAATAAAGACACGCTCAGCAGAGCGGTCAACGATAAAAAGATGAACTTTTTCATAAAAAAGTCCTCCTAAAATAAAATAAGCCCTCCCCTACGGGACAGCCTGGGCAAGCCCTTTTAAGGGCCCAACCCATGTATAAAAAGAGGACTAAACACGAAAAAAGCGATATGCTTTATTTGCGTTTAGCGCAACCCCGATTGCGGCACTACGGTCCTAATGCAGGCCGTTTTCGGGGAACCTCTTAATACTCAAACTCATGAGGGGGAAGTCTCCCCCTGTCAACAACTTAAGAATTTTGGTCCGCGAATGGCGCGAATAAGCGCCATATATGGCGTTACGAATAATACATACCCATCAGCGCGTATTCGCAACGCCATGTCCGGCGCACATTCGCGTACAAAAAAACTAAAAATCTGTGTGATCCGTTGACCACTCTTATATTCCATTCCCCAAAGCAACCGTGAAACGCCTGCCCGGGCCCCCGTCCGAAACAACGCTCATTGACAGCAATCCCAGCCCCGGCGCAAGGCCGGCATACGAGAGGTATGTAGAAAACCTGGGAAGGCCGCGTAAAGCGGCCCGGCCACTGCAAGTGGCCCGGCCACTGCAAGTGACCCGGCGTCTGCGGGCGGCCCATCTTTTTCGGCTTTTCGGAGGAAGGCCTCCCGCGTGTATGAGCGTTGTTTCCGACGCCCTTAACGCCCCGTCGGGGCGAAGGGACAAGGGAAAATTGATAACGGAAAAGGCCGTCGTTGCGAAGGGAATGCCGCGCCCTGGATTGCCGCGCTTCGCTCGCAATGACAGGCAGCTCACTCGCAATGACCGTATGCGGACGCGCATGGAGCATGATGTCATTGCGAGGAGGAGGCGTTTGCCGACGACGAAGCAATCCAGACAGGGAATGCCGCGCCCTGGATTGCCGCGCTTCACTCGCAATGACAGGCAGCTCACTCGCAATGACCGTATGCGGACGCGCATGGAGCATGATGTCATTGCGAGGAGGCGGCGTTTGCCGACGACGAAGCAATCCAGACAGGGAATGCCGCGCCCTGGATTGCCGCGCTTCGCTCGCAATGACAGGCAACTCGCCCGCAATGACCGTATGCGGACGCGCATGGAGCATGATGTCATTGCGAGGAGGAGGCGTTTGCCGACGACAAAGCAATCCAGACAGGGATTGCCGCGCTTCACTCGCAATGACGGGCGGCTCGCTCGCAATGACGGGGCTGTCTGCCGACGACATTTTCCCTTCGCGCAAGGCGCGTTCGAAGCAACGCTCATTAACGGCGATCCCGACCCCGGATAAGGAGACCGGAGCCGATGAAAATGGATACCTACAGGTGGCCCGCCGTCCACAGGCAGCCCCTCTTTTACGGTTTTGAGGAGGAGGGCGGCCGTGTTTATGAGCGTTGGTTCAAACGCCCTTAACGCCCCTTCGGGGCGAATGGAAAATGGAGAATTGAAAAGGGAAAATGTCGTCATAGCGAAACGCATGGCATAGCCGTCATTGCGAACCGCGTAGCGGGGATCGTCATTGCGAACCCGCAGGGTGAAGCAATCCAGATAGGGAAGGCCTCGCCCTGGATTGCTTCGCTTCGCTCGCAATGACGGAAGACCCGCTCGCAATGACGGGGGGCCCGCTCGCAATGACGGAAAGCCTGCTTGCAATGACGGGGGGCTCGCGTGCAATGACGGAAAGCCCGCTTGCAATGACGGAAAGCCCGCTCGCAATGACGGGTAGTCCGCGCAATGCGGAGACGGAAAAAAGGGAAAGTCCCCGTGAAAACGGCCTAAAGAGGGCCTAAACGGGGTGTTTCGCGGCCTAAAACCCCGCCGAGGGGGGGGGGGCGCCCGCGATAAGGAGGGGGGTCACGAGGAATTTATTCAACAGCACCGACTTATTCATATACAACTTTTATCCTGTAATAACCAATAAAACCGCATCACGCCCCGGCATCCGAAGCATCAATTATACTTATACCATACCCGCATAAATCTGTCAAGCGGTACCCGGCGAAAATCGCTAAAAAAACACGAAAAAACGTGAAAAATTTTTGAAGATATTCACCGATTGCGCCAAGCAACGGCAGATTGCCGATTTCCCTTTTGCACGAGACACAACCCTCCGCTGTGATCCGGGGGCGTTGCGGGGGTGGTAAACCCCCGCAGAGGGGGTAGCGGAGGGCGCAAGACCGGAGCGAGGGGGAGACTTCCCCCGGTCAACAACTTAAGACTTTTGGTCCGCGAATGGCGCGAATAAGCGCCATATATGGCGTTACGAATAATACATACCCATCAGCGCGTATTCGCAACGCCATGTCCGGCGCACATTCGCGTACATTCGCGGACAAAAAAACTAAAAATCTGTGTGATCCGTTGACCACTCTTATATTCCATTGGCTTAAGTTGTTGAC